>JAQBWG010000156.1 GCA_027625225.1 Chloroflexota bacterium
GGTCGGTACACAGATCACCGCGACGTCAGATTCCGCCAGGCACGTGGGATCGGTGGTCGCCCGGAAGCCAAGTTCCAGCATGCCGGCCACCTCGGCATCAGTGATGTCGTCGATGTGGGAACGGCCGGAGTTGAGCGCTTCAACGATTACCCGCGAAGTGTCGATACCTGAAACGGCCATGCCAGCACGAGTCGCCTCAAGGGCCAAGGGCAGACCTACGTAACCAAGCCCGACCACCACCAGCCGTACGGGTGCCAATTCGACTCCTGACCACTTAGGGCGCCCCTATCGCGCGCCCTTACCAGCCTATGGGTGAGTCATCCCTACACCTGGAAGGACCCGACCGCATCGATGACCCTGCTCACCTCGTCGTCACTTAGGTGCTCGCCAATGGGCAGACTCAGCTCGTGCGCTGCCACTGATACCGCTCTCGGAAAGTCAGCGAGCGGCCAACTTGAATGGAACGGCAACTGCGGCAGGCTCTGCGGGTAGTGCACCCCCGTTGGAATGCCCGCATCGTGCAGGTGCGCGGCTAGTGCGTCGCGATCGGGCACCAGGACCGCGAACTGATGCCAGGCGTGCAGGCCATCTAATGGCACTTCCGGCAGTTCTAGCCAACCGTAACCCGACCACGCCGCTCTGTAGCTAGCGGCGATCTCACGACGGCGAGCCACCCACGCGTCAAGGCGAGCCAACTTGACTAACAGGACGGCCGCCTGCAGCGTGTCCATCCGCGAGTTACGCCCAGCAATCTCATGATCGAACTTTCCAAGGCGTCCATGATTCGCCAAGCGCCTAATCTTCTCCGACATCACCTCATCAGAAGTAGTAACAGCACCCGCATCACCAAATGCGCCGAGGTTCTTGCCCGGATAAAAACTAAAGGACGCTGCGAGGCCAAGGGAGCCCACCATCCGCCCACGTCTACTCGCTCCGTGGCCCTGCGCCGCGTCTTCGATGATCACCACATCTGATCGCCCTGCAGCCTCCAGCAACTGGCGCAGCAGTTCGACATCCACCGGATAGCCATACAGGTGGACGGCTATCACCGCACGGGTTCGCGGCGTGAGGGCTAAGACAGCGGCCTGTAGGTCAAGGACCACGGCCCGATCAACATCGACTAACACTGGGATCGCACCAACCCGCAGTACCGCTTCACTAGTTGCAGCGAATGTCATGGCGGGAACGATTACCTCATCACCATTACCGATGCCGAGGGCTTCGAGGATCAGTTCCAATGAGTCCGTGCCGTTTCCGCACGCAATACAAGACTTAGTTCCGGTGTATCCCGCGAAAGCCGACTCGAACTGCCGAGTCTCTAATCCATTGATGAAGTCGCCTCGCCCGAGGACTGCCTCCATCGCGGTCGATAGTTCGGGCTCCAATTGGGCGCGTTGCCACTGCAGGTCGAGCGACTTCATCGTTCCTCCATCGACAGTCCAATACGTTGCCATGCGTCGTCGGCGATCTTAAGCAATGCAATAGCTCCAACTTACTCCGCCGAGGATCGTGTCAAGCCCCGCATTGGAGCACCATCCACGAAGTCTCCCGTGGCAATAGCCTCAAAAATCGCTTTTGAGAGACCCAGTCTGAGCGTCGCAGCTGTGACCCAACATCCAATAACCTCGTCATTGTCGGTTCCAGAAGAAGTGAGTACCCTTCAATCGCCGCTTGCCTCATTCGCATAAAACTCCCTCGGCTCAACTGGCTTTTGAGTCATGTCCGCTTTGCCTATTTCCAGTTTCGGGTTGTGTCAACACGAGCGAAACGTCTAACCGACAAACTTTAGCCTGCTAGCAGCCACAAAAGCCATTCTTAGCAGCAACCAACCGTGTCGAAAGCGAGAGATGTTCGTCTCGCCATAGGTTCTTTCTTTGTAATGAATTGGTATATCTCGAATTCTCAAGCCCATCGCAGACGCACCAAACAACAGGTCAAAGTCCCCGAAGGGGTCTAAGGATCCAAAACGACTTCGGTTAGATGCAAGCCTCACGTAGTCGGAACGCCACATGACCTTTGTTCCGCATAGAGTGTCACGAACAGGCTGACCAAGTAGGAAAGTAAAGAGCAATCCGAAACCCTTATTTCCCAACATGTTAAGAAACTTCATTGCATTGGTTTCCATCTGGTAAGTAAGACGTGTACCGTTGGCGAATTCGCACACGTCTCTAGAAAGTGCTTCAACGAATTTGGGCAGTTCTTCTGGTGGCACGGAGATATCCGCATCCAAAATCATGACAATTTCGCCTGTGGCCATGGCAAAGCCTTGACGAACTGCATCTCCTTTACCTTTCCCGTTCTGCCGAAGAACGTGAAATCTCTCACCCTTCCTTCCGCTTAGCCTATTGGTTTCATCAATAATTGTTTGCCAGGTGTTATCCGTAGACCCCCCCTCCACGAAAATAACTTCCTGGTCATGCGCTAGTTTTGGGATCCGGTCAATCAGTTCTCTTATGTGCCCAGACTCATTTCGCGCGGCAATCACTATACTTACCGACTCTATAGGCCCGCTGCGCTTGCGCAGTGGTCGTGCGGTTGTCACATGCACCAAGCACAAATGACGGATAATTGGGAGCGGGGCCAACCATTTATTAGCAAAGCGAGATAGAAAGGGGACCCATATCGGAGATAGAATGCCGTACTGGCGCTTCGTAATTTCGAAGCCAGAAACTTCGAGAAGATTCTGGACTTCTTGGCGAGGCAAATAACTCTCACTCTGGTTTCCGGTCTTGAGTCCAAGAAGTTCCGCTAGCCAAAGAACGGGCCGCCATAGACGACTATAGGTCACCACCACCGTTCGGGAGCGCGCATGACTCCATTCATGAACACGGGACAAAACGATCTGCACATCGCGCACTTCATCCAAAACCATACTTAGAACGATAGTATCGGGGTTAGGCATTGGTGGACCTTCGAAGTCCTCGATTGCGCGATGAATCCAAGTACCCTGCGGGAGCGCTTCTTCAGCTTTCGAAAGGGCTTTTTCGTCAATGTCAACTCCTACATATGACAGCACCGAAATCTGTTCCAGCAAGGAACCCTCTCCACACCCTAAATCAAGCACTCTCAAATCCGGTGTCATTTGGGCTCCTACGAGACGGTTGACTTCCCGGTGGAAAAAGCGGCTAGCACGGCGAGAGCGCCCCCGGGGCCCTCTAGTCACTTCGCCAAAGATCCGATTTTTGTGCAGGTGGGCGCCTGAATAATCAGCCAATGGGTTTTCCCCTCTTGGCGCACCTCACGTTGGCACTAGGAACACTCTGGAGCCCTGACGAGACCCCTACGCCCTTCGCAAAGGCTGCTGCGCCTGTTTGTCCTACTGAGGTGTTCCACGTAGCGTCTTCCTCGTCAAGCTTTGTCAAAGGGTTGGCAACTTTTTGGCTTTCCATGCGTACCCAGACAAATCGGTTGACTCTTAGCCTACAACTCATTCCTTTACCCCGTTGCCAGACCTTAACGGCCGAACTGATGAAATGAGAGTTCGTGACAAATGAGGAACGCCTGAATCCCGGAAATACTTGCAGGCGTCGTTCCCGAATGAAACAATTACGTACATAACTGTCGGCACGAATAACAAGTACCATAGCACGAAGAGAATATGATTATGCAAATAAGAGTGGGCCTTCGCGGCAACAAACCAACTCGCGGCAGAGGCGTATGACACGAGAAGTAAAACACTGTCGCGTTTCCACTTCGCGCTTCCATTGGCGTAACGAAGGGCTACCACTGTGACGCTAGCGAAGACCACAAGAGCAAATGATGTCCCACCGAGACTCAGGCCAAACACCGATCCATGATTATCAAAATTCAATGCCAGAAGGTCCGATTGAAACCACCACTCTGGCGCCATATATCTTTTCAGGACAGTGAAGGGACTACTGTTCAGGGCCTGGGCGTAGATCGGATCCATGGTTTCTGGATTACCCCACGTGCGCCGCAAGATTGTTTCGACCCAGAGAATACGAAGACCATCTGTAAGGCGGCCACCGACGACTACGGCGTGAATCACCATCACGCCTAGAAAACCTGCCCCGGCTGACACAGCAATTCCAGCACTTGCCTTGAGAGCGGAGCTCATACTCTTGCTGGAACGAGGCTTCAGTATCGCGGCGAAAATTGGTACTGAACAAGCGAGGATAGTGATGCTCGTGAATAATTCATAACCGGTCAATGCGAACTTCAGGGCGAAAGCTGCCACCAGTGCAAAAAAGGCCAAATATTTCTGCACTTTATTTTTCGCGGCAATAAGGTTCAGGGCAGCCAAAGTCGGCAAGAACCAGAGCCATGGGGACCAAAAGAGATTTCTTGCAGCCATAGTCAGCCATGGTGAGCAAAGAACACACGCAATCCATACCCACGCAAAAGGTCCTGACATTAAACGCAGAATTCCGAGAAAAACCAATGCCGCTACGAGAGAGTACAGTCCCGTGTTCACAAGGCGAAGACACGAAAGTCCACATCCAAATTCTCGCCACGCCACTGAAACTAAGTTCGCCTGAATGCCGAAGTTACTCGTGTAGGTCAGGTACTCGATTCCTTCGCTTTCAGGACCGAATGGAAACATTCCTTTACTAATCCGCTCGTAAACATCGACAGAGACCTCACCTGTCGACATCGGATTTCCCTCGAACAACATACCAAGCGCCGGCACATCTGCGCCCTGGGCATCAGCTTCAACGCGCGTCAAAACGAGACTCTCCGAGTCCAACTGCCAATTGATCCAGTTTTCCCACTGGGCAACACCAAACCCGTTGACAAGTGTGGAGAACCACAGCACTAAGAAAAGGAATGCAGCGAGCCCACAATTAAGAAGCCGCCGACTCACGTGCGGACTGTATCCAAAGTTCGATCTGCTCATCACGATTATCTCCCCATTGATACACCAGCCTAGACCAACCCAAGCGCGCCTACGTAATCACTGTCGCCATCGCGGCCGATAGCTCAGGCTCCAATTGGGCGCGTTGCCACTGCAGGTCAAGTAATTTCATTATCTCTCCTAGGAGTCGCCAGTTGTCGCCC
>JAQBWG010000157.1 GCA_027625225.1 Chloroflexota bacterium
CATCCGTTAGTGTTACGCTCGCACTATCCTAACGGTTCACATGAGGAATAGTTAGGAGAAATGGACGTTCAAAGCTGACATTTTAACAGGTGCCCCCGGGTTGCGGATAAATTAGGAGGCACGCATACTCTATTCCAGTCCAAAGCCAATCCTAACAACAAGGAAGTCAACAATGCCTGTCGCTCCCGAAATCGTTACTGACAACAACCATCAGCGTCAGAATCTCGCAACGGTCGTTTCGCGTTTGGGCGATGAGGACAAAGATTTGGGCGGTGGCTGGACGGTTGGCGCGACGTTGGCTCACCTGGCTTTTTGGGACCGCTATTCGCTTCTTGCCCTCAGCCAATGGGAGAGTCGAGGCACGCCGCCCGCGTCCTACGACGCGGACATCTTCAACGACGCCCTTTTGGAGGGATGGCGGGCTATACCGTTACAACACGCCGGAGCTCTTGCTCTAGCTGCCGCGAAGGATGTTGACGTCGTTATTGAAACGCTGAGCAGTAAGACGGTGGAAGCAGCCTTTGAGAGTGACATGGACTGGTTGATCCGCCGCGGCGAGCATAGAAGCGCGCACCTGGGCGAGATTACTTAGTTCTGACGTGCTACCCGGCACCCGTTACTTCTTAGCTTTTGCGGCCTGAATAGCCTTCTGCACCGTCGCCGGTGACATCGGAATATCGGTTATCCGCACGCCTGTAGCGTCATAGATGGCGTTGGATATCGCAGGCAGTGGCGGTACGATGGACGCTTCGCCGACGCCGCGCACGCCGTAGGGATGTCCGGGGTTCGCCACTTCGATGATGACCGCGTCAATCATCGGCACGTCTAGCGGGGTCGGCATGCGGTAGTCGAGAAGTGTCGGGTTCATCATCGAACCCTTCTTGTCGAAAGCGTACTCCTCAAACAATGCCCATCCCAGGCCCTGTACAGAGCCGCCTTGCATCTGGCCTTCGACGTAGCTCGGATGTATGGCCTTACCCGCGTCCTGGAATGCTGTGTACCGTAGTACATCCACCTTGCCTGTGTCCGGGTCCACGCGAACGTCCACGATGTTCGCTGCGTAGGAGCCGCCCCAGCCGCCTGCGTTTTTGGTCGCCTGTGCGGAGATAGGGCCGCCGGTTGAGTTTGCCTGGGCTGCAATCTCCTTCAACGTCATCTTTAGCTCGGAGTCGGTGTTATGGAAGACTATTCCGTCTTCGAAACTCACCTGCGTCTCCGGTACACCCCAGATGCGTGCGGCCCGTGCGATGAGTTGTTGCTTCATGTTCTGCGCGGCATCGTGTGCAGCCCAACCGCTCTTGAATGCAGAACTGCTGCCGTAGCTGGGGTCTGTGAACCCGCTGACCGAGGTGTCCGCCACTTGCGGGTTGATGAGCGAAACGGGAATACCCAAGGGCTCCGCAAACTGCTGAGCCAGGCCCACACGCGTGCCGCCGATATCCACCGACCCAAGCACCAGGTTGATGGTGCCGTCGGGTACCAGCATGGCGGAGACGCTGGCGGGCCCGGAGATGTTGCCGCTGTAGCCGAACGCGATGCCCCGACCGCAATTCTTTCCGGGATGCTTTGCCGAATAGTGGGGGTGCTTGCGCACCGCCTCCAGGGTTTCGATAAAGCCGATGCGGGGGTTTCGCGTTCCGTCGGCTTTTCGGGTGCCTTCTTTCGCGGCGTTCTTCAAACGAAAGTCGAGCAGGTCAAAGTTCTGTTCCCGGCATATCTCTTCGATGACCGTCTCCACACCGAGCACTGCGTTCGGCGTTGCCGGAGCACGGTAGGCGCCTGTCTTCGGTTTGTTGTTTACTACACCGTAGCCGTCTATCCACATGTTCTCAATGTCGTACATAGCGAACATGCTGTTCGCGGCGTTGTCCACATATCCCCCTGGATAGGCTCCCGCGTCGAAGGCGAGGTAGGCCTGCGCTGCCGTGATGCGCCCGTCTTTAGTGGCGCCAATCTTCACTTTCACGTGACCGCCGCAGGTAGGTCCGGTGGCCTGTAACACCTCATCGCGACCCATAGTCATCTTCACCGGCCGCCCAGTCTTTTTCGAGAGGATGGCTGCGATTGGCTCGAGGTGGCAGGGAATCTTCCCGCCGAACCCGCCGCCAATTTCCATCGGTATGGCCTTCACCCGCGACGTGGGCAGGCCCACCAGTTTGGCCGTTTCATGCTGCACCCAGAACTGGCCCTGATTGCTCGACCAGATGGTGAGAAAGTCGTCCGGCCCCCAGTACGCGGTGGCGTTCTGCGGCTCGATATAGCCTTGATGGACGGTTTTTAGACGGTATTCGCGTTCGATAACGGTGTCTGCCTCGGCGAAGCCCTTGGCTACATCGCCCAGCCGCACCTTGTGGTAGACACAGATGTTTGTGCCCTTCATCTCTTTAGGCAGAGGAGACGGCGTTTGCATCTTCTCGTGGAGCACCGGCGCACCGGGCGCCAGCGCCTCCTCGACTGTGGTGACGTGAGGGAGCACTTCGTACTTCACCTTGATGAGGCGTAGGGCTTCTTCTGCTGCGTGGGCGCTTTTGGCGGCCACCGCCGCGATGCCCTGGCCTTTATACAAAACCTTGTCACCGGCCAAGACGTTGTTGCTCAGATATTGGTGGCTTTCGTACAGGCCGGCCAATGTTTCGAACATTCCTTCTGTCGGGGCAAGGTCGTTGGACGTTGCGATGGCCAGTACGTCGGGATGCTTTTCAGCAGCGCTGGTGTCTATGGACAGGATGCGTGCGTGTGCGTGAGGGCTGCGTAGTACTTTGGCATGCAGCATCCCCGGCAGATGGATATCCGCACCGTAGCGTGCCCGGCCTGTCACCTTGTCTACGCCGTCGTGGCGCAGGGGACGCGTCCCTACGATTTTGAACACCTTGGAAGAATCGGTCTTTTGGGGCTTCGTCTTCGTCGTCATATTTACACCATCCGTCCCGTCCCGATGCGTGGGGACGGAACCTGTTGTTCAGATTCGCCCGCATTGTAGCACGCAGCAGGCGAGTGATATGCGATGTGACAGCACAAAAGTTATTGGTAGATGGTCAGGGTGGCGTTGCGGTGTGTGTGTGATTGCGAGAAGTCTGAAGATTGCTCATAATTCTGCTATGGGGTTCGTAAAAACACGGCTTGAACGCATCCGGAAGTCGATAGCAGACTGGGACGTGGGCGGTAGAAGCGCAAAAGGAAATTTAGTTCGCGCGATTTTCATGTTGGCTGTTGCCGCGGCTTTAGTCTTTGTTGAGATTAAGCTTACCTGGGGTGTCCCTAGTATATATCCGATTTTTATCGCTGCTGGAATTGTTTTGGTGGTTTTGCTGGACACTATTTTTCAAGAACGCCGGTGACCCACGGGGTGGCATTTAGCCGCTTCTGAATGCGAAATATAGCATCACCACAACTGTGGGGACGATAATCATCCAGATGACTCGCCGCGGGTTTACCTTCATGCTCTCATTGTATGATGTATGCGAGATTTAAATCCGTTTTTTTGAGACACTACAGACCGAATGACCTATAAACTTGTCGCCCTGGATATCGACGGCACCGTCCGTACGCCCACTCACCCGGTTACCGGACACACCCGCCGGGTCATTGCCGCAGTCGAGGAGACGGGAGCAGTTGTAACCATCGCGACCGGCCGCTCTTATCGCTCGGCAGCCAATCAGGCGCGCATCCTAGGCATCAGTTCGCCCATCGTCTCCTTTCAGGGCGCGCATCTCGCTGACCCCAACACGGGCGAGGTGCACTGGCACCAGCCGCTTACCCCGGATCTCGCACGAAAGACTCTCGACGCCTTCGATAGCGACGACTTTCCCGGCGATGTTATGGCCTATCAGGGGCACGAGATTTTTGTAAAAGAGATGACCGAGTGGATAAATGCTTACAGTGGCCGCAACGAGGTGACGGTGAATGCGGTCGGCGACTTGAACAGTATTGCCGAACAGAGTCCTACGCGGTTTGTCGCCGTGGGCGACCCCAACGACATCGAAGGCCTTGAATCGCGCCTGCTCGCCAAGTTCGACTCCACATTGCACATCACCCGCTCGCTTCCCCAGTTTTGCGAAGTGCTGCACCCTGACGCTGGCAAGCACAAAGCCCTTGCCGAATACTGCGTTCGGCTTGGTATTCGACCCGAACAGGTTGTGGTTATCGGCAACGGCTACAACGACGTCCACATGCTGGAGTGGGCGGGACTCGGGGTTGCCACAGCCGACGCTGTCCCCCAGGCGCTCGCCGTCGCCGACAGAGTCACGGCCCGTGTTCAGGAGGACGGTGTAGCCCAGTTACTCGACGAGCTTCTGCAGAACGGTCTTTTTTCCTGAATTTTCGCTTTACGATGCGCTAGAGCGTCCTCCTGTTATACTTTCGACATCTTTACGGCATTCGAACTGTGTGCCACGGGGCAATCTTCCTTGCAGGTACGTGCATACGGTCCCAGCTATAATTGACACTAAAATCGGCATCCTCTCGAACCAACAAAACCGAGAATTCAACCGAAAGGTAATCTATGTTCCCCGACTTCGCTGAAGGTAAAGTCCTCTGGGAGGCCGTGTTCGGCGCCATCGTGTTTGGCGCCGGCATCATCATCGCCTTCATTGTTCACCCGCTTATATCAAGGTTCGCACGTCTACTCGCTGGCAAGACCAAGACCACTCTCGACGACCTGCTCATCCAAGCCATACAGGCACCTACTTTCATACTCATACTCGTCATCGGCCTGTTCGTCTCTCTCACTAATGTCAGCTATTTAGAACGTTGGCAGGGCAGTATCGACAAGGCATGGATCGTCTCTGTATCGGTTATGGTTTTGGTTCTCATTCAACGCATTGTCAGTGCGTTCATTACCTGGTACGGCAGGGAGTTGGCCAGCCGCACGCAGACCAATGTTGACGATAAATTGGTTCCGCTTGTAAGGCGGCTCGTGATTTTCGCTATTTATTCAATCGGCTTTTTACTTATCTTGAACAACCTAGGCGTGGAGATAAGCG
>JAQBWG010000002.1 GCA_027625225.1 Chloroflexota bacterium
ACACTCATAGCCGCTTTTTAATCTCCCGCACCTGTCGCAGATGCTCCTCGTTGTGGTCAAGCTGAGTCTGAACCAAATCGCGGAGGGTGACGACGCCACGCTCGGGGTGGACGGCCTCGCGAGTCCAGGCCTTTGCAGGTGCGCGACGCAGAACATCGGCGGTGGTGCGGCGTAGCACACGAAACGCGGCCAGGGATTCTTTAGGTTCGATACCCCGGTACGACCAACTCTAGGCCTTTTCGTCGTAGGGCACAAGCGTGGGGTTGTCCTCGGCGATGACCCAGCGCAAACGCCAGGCGGCGAAGATGGCGTTGTCGGCCATGTGAGCCAGCACTTCCTGAATCGACCACTCCTTGGTTGAGGGGCGTTTGGTGAGCTGGGCGGATGACAGGCCTGAGATGGTCCGGCTGAAGCGTTGCGGCCCGTTCTCGAAGGTCTTAATCAGTTCGCTAGTACTTTTTGTTGCCATCTCGAATCGCTACTTCTTGGCCTTCGGTTTTGCTTTCGCTGATTTCGGTTTGGATGCGGCAAGTATGCTCTTCTCAAGATTGACATACGTATGCATCCAGGGCCGGACGCGCTCGAAGGCTGCACTAGCAGCGAGCACTCCGGCGTCGTCGTAGCGCCGTCCGATGATTTGCATGCCGACGGGCAAACCGTCCTTGGACAGGCCGGCAGGGATGGACGCGGCGGGGTGGCCGGTGAAGTTGATGAGGAAGGTCATGCACCAGCCGATGCAGCGGTCCATCTTCACGCCGTTTATGGTGGCCGGGCCGAGAGTGATGCCATTGGTCGCATTGTCCACGGGCATGGCAGCCAGCGTGGGCGTGACCAGGAAGTCGTATTTCTCAAAGACGTTCTGGACGGCATCGAAGATTTCGCTGCGGATGGCAGAGTCCGCGGCTTGCTGCAGCGCGGTGCCCTTCAAGCCCAGCTCGATGAAGTTCAGCATATCGGGTGGTATGTCTTTTTTATGTTTGCCCATAAGGTCAATGCCCTGTTCCTTAAAGCCGAGCACCATGGGGGCGTAGAGTGCGCCGCCCTGACGACGCCATATCTGGGCGAGTTCGTACTGGTCGTGGGTAATGCCCAGCTTGACTTCTTCGACCTTCGCACCGGCGTCCTTGAATCCCTGGACAGCCTTGGCAACGATTTTGGCAACTTCGGAATCAACAGGCCAGATGTCCCAGTCGGGACTGTACGCGATGCGCATACCCTTCATGGAGCGTTTGGTAGCGGCCATGTAGTCGGCAGGGTCGTCGGGGATGCTGAAGGGGTCGCGTTCGTGGTTTCCGGTCATCACCGAAAGCATGAGGGCGGCGTCCTCGACGTTGCGGGTGATGGGGCCGGCATGGACGTAGGGGGTGTGCGAGCCGAATGCGTTGGGCCGCATGACGTTGGGAACGCGTCCGAAGGAGGCTTTGAATCCATAGGTCCCGCACCAGGCTGACGGGATACGGATGGAGCCGCCGCCGTCGGAGCCCTGGGCGAAGGGGATGAGGCCCGCGGCTACTGCTGACGCGCTCCCGCCCGACGAACCGCCTGCGTTCTTGCCTATCTTGAAGGGGGTGCTGGTGGGGCCGAAGAGCAGGTTGTCAGTCACGCCTTTGTGCCCGAACTCGGGACTGTTGGTCTTGCCCAGGATGATGGCGCCTGCTTCCTCGAACCGCTCGACGTAGGCGGCACTCACGGGGGCAACGAAGTTAGCGAAAGGCTTGGCGCCGAAGGTGTTAATAAAGCCTTTGCGGAAATCGAACAGGTCTTTGATGGCCATTGGCACGCCGTGCAGCGGGCCAAGCTCTTTACCATTCATGACGTCCTGTTCGGCTTTCTTGGCGCGTTTACGGGCGTCTTCGTGCCAGAAGATGATGAAGGCATTGAGGGGCGAGTTGAGTTTTTCTATGCGGTCGAAGAAGTAGTCCACCGCTTCGACCGGAGAAAGGTCGCGGCGACGGATACGGGATGCGATTTCGGTGGCCGGTGTGTAGGCTAGTTCGTTGGGCATCACAAGACTCCTTTTCGTTCCAGCTTTAGCCCCACTGGGGCCAGAAGTAACCAACGTCGTCGTAACGACGGTAAAGGTCTTCAACTACTTCTTTGGCGATGGGCAGCTTCTTTTCGAGCATCTCGATATTGGACTTGATGTGATCGGGGTTGGTCGAGCCGATGATGGCGGTGCTCACCTCCGGATGAGCGAACAGGAATCCCATCGCGAGTTCGATACGGTCTTTGGGCGCGCTGGCGGGCAGCTGGCCAAGGTCGTTCATAGCGAGATACCGTTGGTACATATCGAACAACGCAGGGGTCTCGCCAATGTCTCCCGGATAGGCCTCCGGAGGTTTCTTGGCTCCCCATGCGCCGCTGGCGATTGGCCGCTTGACGATGACGCCGATGTTGTTCCGAGCGGCCTGAGGCAAAATTTCGTAGCGGGCACGCTGGTCAATCAGGTTAAAAGTGGTTTGAAGCGTATCGAACCGGCCACTATTGACAGCCCAAAGGGCTTCGGCATTGTCTCCGCTGTATCCGATGAACCGAGTCTTGCCAGCTTTCTTGGCCTTCTCTATGGCCTCAATGGCTTCGCCGCGTTCAAGCACAAGCATGTTGGGCGAATGTAGTTGCAGTATATCCACATGGTCAGTGCCCAGGGTTTTAAGAATCTGGTCGAGAGTGATTTCGATGGTTTTGGCACTCCAGGGCCGTCCGGTCAGAAGATAGAAACCGTTGGGGTTGTGCCCAACCTTGGTTGCCAATACGAATTCGTCGCGGCGGTGACTGACGTAGCGACCGATAGCCTCGTGGGCAATGCCATAGCATTCGGCGGCGTCCAAAAAGTTAATGCCGTTGTCCAAAAAGGTATTAAGCACACGGGCTGCTTTGTCCACTTCTGCCCGTGAGAGGCGCAGGCCGATACCTGCAAGTCCCGCACCCAGCCTGCTGACTTTCAAGCCTGTACGCCCAAGGGTAGTCATTTCCATGTGTTCACCACTATCTTCTCGATTGCTCAGACGCTACCACGGCAACAAGAGCGGTGCAAGACATCCAAGTCTGAATTATGATAGGCCACAACACTCGAGGAGGATGCGCGATGACAATGGGAAAGGCGGCGGTGTATACGAAGCCGCACACGTTCGAGCTTATCGAACTGCCGGTGCCTGATGTAGAGGCAGGCGGGCTACTGGTAAAGATTACGTCGGCGGGCATCTGTGGCTCCGATCTGCACTACTGGCGTGGGGACATTTCCCCGTCGTTCTGGGCTGGCGGCGCGAAGGGTGGCGTCATTCTGGGTCACGAGATGACCGGTGTGGTGCAGGCGTTGGGGAAGGGTGTCACTAAAGACTCGATGGGACGGCCACTGAAGGAAGGCGACCGGGTGGCGTACACCTACTTCTTCCCTTGTATGCGCTGTTACAATTGCCTGCGGGGTGAGTTGAACACCTGTCCCAACCGTACACGGTTCCGACAAACGGTGGAGGATTTCCCGTACTGCACCGGCGGCTTTTCGGAGTATTTCTATCTCCCGCCGGGACATTTCGTGTTCAAGATGCCGGACGAGTTAGGCGACGAACTGGCTACATCGGCGAACTGTGCGGTGGCGCAGGTTATCTTCGGTCTGCGGAAAGCGGGCATCGGCATGGGCGACCATGTGGTCGTACAAGGCGCGGGTGGCCTGGGTATCAATGCGGTCGCGGCGGCGAAGGAGATGGGAGCGGAGCGGGTCATCGCGATAGACGGCCAGCCGGGCAGGTTGAAGCTCGCCGAGGAGTGTGGCGCCGACGACACGATAGACATCCGTGAGTACAACACCGTGGAGACGAGAACCGCACGGGTGCGTGAGTTGACCGAAGGACGTGGCGCGGACGTGGTGCTGGAGCTGGTCGGATTTCCGGACGCACTGGTGGAAGGGTTCAGTCTGATGCGGCCGGGCGGGAAAATCGTGGAAATCGGGTGCATGTGGCCGAATAGCACCACCCAACTTGATGTGTCGAAGTTTGTGTGGACGAACGCCACGGTCATCGGCATCGCCCACTACGACCCATACATTCTGCCGGTGACGCTCGACTTCCTGGTACGGACGAAAGACAAGTATCCGCTGGGCGACATCATGTCCCACTCGTTCCCGTTGGAGAAGATTGACGAGGCCTTCCAGCAGTCGGAATGGCTGGGCAAAGATACCGGCAGCGCAATCACACGAGCGTTTTTGAAGCCCTAGCACCGTCAAAACGAAGACGAAGGGAGACCAGTCATGATTAAGATGATGGCGTTCTACCGCAACCAGCCCGGGGCGCGGTTCGACCACGCATACTATGCGGGCAAACACGCGGATATGGTGCACCGGCTGCTCAAACCGATGGGATTGATCAAGTTCGAGGTGCACGAGGGCACGATGGAGTACGAGCCGGGGTCCAAGCCTCAGTACATTACCGTCGCAAGTGTCGCCTTCGAGACGGAAGAGGCTCTACGCAAGGCGTTCGATACTCACAAGAACGAACTATTGGGCGACGTGCCGAACTTCACCAATCTTGAGCCAGAACTTCAGCTCTGCAAGGTGCTGCTCTAGGCTAGAACTTCACCACCATTTTTATCTCTTCGGATGGCTTAAACAATTTTTGGAAGGTCTCCCCAAGCTGTTCGAGTGAAATGAGACTGTTTGACGACAACAGCGGCTCAACGGTGACTTTGCCTCGTTCGAGCAAGTCGAAGCACTCAGGGAACTCCTCGGGGTCGAAGGCAAAGGTGGTCGTGAGTTCGGCATCGCGGGTGCACCAGTCGGCTGGGAGCACAGGTACCTGTTCCCAGGGAATCGCCAGCAACACCACCCTGCCCTCTCGCCGCACCGTCTCCATCGCCTGCTGAAGCGTCGGCTTCGCGCCTGCCGCCTCAATGACGATGTGTGGGCCATGTCCTTCAGTGAGCTTTACCATCTCCTCGACCACATCGACCTTTGTAGGGTCGAGCACGACATCGGCGCCAACCGCTTTTGCCGCTTTGGCTCTGGCGGGCGCTGGCTCTGAAACGATGACTTTTGACGCGCCCCAGGCCTTGGCGACCTGCATGGCAAACAGGCCGAGAGGCCCTGCGCCGAAGACGGCGACGGTGTCGCCGGGTTTTATCTTGGAGCGGCGGACACTGTGCATGGCCGCTGCCATAGGCTCAACCATGCACGCCTGTACATCGGAAACGCCGAGTGGCACCGCTGCGGGCTGCCACTCGTCCATGAGTATGTATTCAGCGTAGCCGCTGAACGCGGGTGGGATTTCTCCCCAGCCCATCGTGCGGAAGTTGTAGCGGGGGGTGAAAAATCCGCGAACCATGCCTTCGGGAGGCTGTCCGCCCTGGGCGCCGGCGATGCGGTCGCCCTCTTTCCATTTCGTAACGCCCTTCCCTACTCCAGCAACCACCCCAGCATATTCGTGTCCGAGGACGGAGCCGGGGGCAACGAGGTCGTAAAGGATGCCATGGACGTCCGTTCCGCAGATGCCACTGTAGGTCGTCTTCATCAGCACTTGGCCCGGACCCGGTTCGGGCGTAGGGAGGTCTCGAACTTCGAAGCGATGCTTCCCTTGATAGACCGCTGCTTTCATGATGTACTCCTACAAATAGCAAGTTTGTAGGCGAGATTCTAGCACAGGCTTACCGCAAGCTAT
Organism: Chloroflexota bacterium; assembly: GCA_027625225.1. GTDB lineage: Bacteria > Chloroflexota > Dehalococcoidia > Lucifugimonadales > VGZR01 > VGZR01. The sequence continues at coordinate 5,646 of JAQBWG010000002.1, forward strand.
GGAGTTTTTGCTATTCTCTAAACAGCCGACTCTCTTCGAAGGCTGCCAGCTTCTGTCTAATTGTCGTGCTGGAGATAGCGAAGCCGATGCGCTCTACCGGGCGGTCATCCTGATTCTCTATCCGAATCGTGTTGATGCCTATGACCTCGCCGTCCATGTTGAACAGCGGCCCACCGCTTGAGCCGGGGTTGAGAGCAGCGTCGGTCTGTATGTATTCGATACCGTCTATGTGCCGACGTGAGGAGACGATGCCGCTTGTAACGGTGATGCCTTTGCCAAGTATCGGGCCAAGCGGATAACCGATAGCGGCAACTTCCTCACCTAGAAGAAGGACGTCCGAGTCGCCCAGCTTTACAAACGGGTAACCGCCTTCACGCCCTTCGAGCAACACCAGGGCAAGGTCTGCTTCCTCGTCCCGTTCCAGCACTTCAGCGATGATTCCCTGTCCACCGACGATTCCCAGACCCTCGGCGAGTACCTGCACCCGAAGGAACGTACTGACGACGTGCGCATTTGTTAGCACCAAGCCATCCCCAGAGATGATGAAGCCGGTACCCGCTCCGTCGGGTGTCTTAATCTGCACGACCGAATCCATGACTTCCGCCACCATATGTACGAGAGGCGAAACCGGGCGGCCTATTGTCGCAGTCGGGCTTGGGGAGACTATCAGCGAAACGCCTGCCGTGGCTGTGCTTATACTGACCGGCGTAGATTGCCCGCAGGCCACTCCCGAAATAGTTATTGAAGCAAGAAGTACAAAGACGAATATGTGAATCGGGACAGCTTTAAGAGCCATGAATCCGATGTCTAATCCTAACTATTACTGAATACACGATGTCTTCAATCTGTCTAACCACGGGTAATAAGTAGAGATAACCTAGCAATCTCCATCCTATTCGTGTTTTCCCTGAAAGGGAACGCAAAGTATAGTTAACGGCAGCGGCGCCTCTTTTCAACCGATAATCGCCCGCACCGTTCTTTTTTACCAGATAAGCGGCCTTCTCGCAGTCGGCTTTCGTTAAGCCAACTTCAGTCATCAATGCAACTGCAGATTGAAACGGAATAAAGTTAGGTTGCTTCTCCAAGCTTCGCTTCTTAAACCACCGTACCGAGACGATACACAAATCGCATTCGCCATCGTATAAAAGAACAGGGGTGTCCATACAGGTATTATGGCACGAGAAGCGGTGGGTGAAGGGCCGTGTGTTGCGCCCTCTCTAGAACACAAGCCTAGTTCAGAACTGTGAAATTAGGCTTTACCCGGGCGCTACCCTCTCGGCTTGTTGCACAACCTCTTGCAAATGAACGACGGCCGCGCGCATACGTTCGGTCATGTCCTGAAAGCTCTTTTCCATCACGTCATGGGTCGAAGCCTGCTCACGGAACATCTCGTTGAGCGCCGTAATTTCGCGCAGCCGTTGTTGGAGATTTTCGTTATTACGCTCGATATCGCTTAATAGTTGGGCCTGATATAACGCTGCCGCGACCATGTCGCGCATTGTAGAGAGAATGGCTACTCGTTTTTCATTGAAGTGCTGTACCTGCTTGGCTGCTAAGGTAATTACGCCGATAATCGTTTCTCCAACAATCAACGGAAGACCAATCCCTGAATGCAACCCCTGTTCTGTCCGTGCTCCAATCGCTTCTGGAAATTCTTGGTAATTGTTGACGACGGTAACCTGAGTATCTCGGAATGTCTTTCCGCCAAGGCTACGGGCTATCGGCAAGGTATTTTGCTCTCCAGGCAATTTCGTTCCTACTTGCGCATAAAGGGATAATAATTCCGGGGCACTACTAGGCACCCATAGTCTGGCAGATATCGCGCCTGAGACCTGCATCAATTCATTCAATATCGTTTCGACCCGTTCTTGTTGCGGAGTGGACTGTACCGCCGCTCGCGCGACAACGTACATGGCTTCGAGTTCTGCGTTCCGTTGACGGAGTTCCGCCGCCGCTTTTCTCCGTTGGGTAACGTCTCTCAACATACCTTCTACAGCGACGATGTTTCCTTTGTCATCGTAAACCGGAGAGCTGATTTCTTCGGCCCAAACAGGTATTCCATCTTTCCGTACCCAGCAGAATTCGACCGGTTCGTCGAGGTACTCCTTTGTGCGTTCCTGCTGATGCAACATTTCAATATACAGTTGACGATTATCCGGGTGAATGATTTTAAGAGGCAAATCAGGGTCTGCATAAAACTCTTCAGGAGAATATCCGAACAGCGTGGTAATTGCGGGACTAACGTATTCATAGCCGCGTTCCGGCTTAAAGATATAGCGGAAGATTACGTCTGGGATCCGGTTCACGAGCAACTGTAGATAGTCTCGCGTTCGCTTAAGACTGGCCTCGGCTCGCTTTCTGGCTTCTCTGTCCTGTGCTTCCTTTAGCTCGCGGTCAATAGCCGAAGAGAGTCTTGCAAGGTTTTTCTTGCTTACAAAGTCCTTCGCCCCGGCGAGCATAAGCTTGGCAGCCGTTTCCTCATCGAGTTCATTGGAGACAACTAGCACAGGTATCTCCGACCCGGCTTGGCGCATATACCGAATCGTATCCGGTGCATCAATACCCGGGACATTGTAATCTGCCACTACGATGTCCCAATAACTTCGGGCCAATGCAGCCAATAACTCATCCGGCGAATCAACCCGCTTGAAGTTCACTTCGTAACCGGCGCGGGAAAGATTGCGCACTAAAAGCAGCGCGTCATCTTCGGAGTCTTCTACGAGTAATACTTTGAGCGGTGTACTCATCGAAATCTGTAGCAAAACGTCATACTACGTGTCGCTATCTCTTGGAGTGGGAGGTGATTCATTTAAGACCAGCCAATAAAGTCCAATCTTTCGGATGGCTTCCGCGAATTCCGTGAACTCCACCGGCTTTCGGACACAACTGCTTGCACCCAGAGAATAGGACTTCAACATGTCCTGCTCTTCTTTCGATGATGTCAGAATGACGACCCGAAGAAGCTTCGTCCGCTCATCGGCACGTATCCTCTGAAGCACCTCAAGACCATCTATTTTGGGGAGTTTCAGGTCCAACAAAATCAGTGTCGGCACTTGGGAGGCATCCCTATCTGCATAGCTGCCCGCCCCAAAAAGGTAATCCAGTGCTTCCTGTCCGTCGCTTACTACTTGTACCGGATTCAGAAGATTGTGCTTCGTGAGTGCGCGGCGAATCAAAAGCTGATCGTCAGGACTATCCTCCACCAACAGGATTGTTTTTTCCGTACTTATGTCTTCAGACCGTACTTCCAGTCCCCGAGAGTTCGCTATAGACGTCATTTTTCCTCTCCCAAAGTGAAATAAAAGGTCGTCCCTACGTCCACTTCACTCTCTGCCCACACACGACCTCCATGCCGTTCTATCACCCGTTTCACGATACTTAACCCGATACCTGTGCCTTTGTACTCGGCAGCCGAATGAAACCGGCGAAAAGGTTCGAATAGCCTTGGAAGATAGGACTCTTCCACACCAACGCCATTGTCTTTGACGAAATAGGCTTTTTCCTGCTCCGCAAACCCGAACTCGATATGAGTCTGCTCACGTTTCGACGTAAATTTCCAGGCATTTCCTAATAAGTTCCGTAGCAAGGCCGTTACAAGGGCTTCGTCAGCAAAAACAGTGATGTCTTCTTCAATATCCACCGTGACGTCACGTTCCGGCTCTCCCAATTGCAATTCCTTCATAATCACGATTGCCACGCTTGAGAGACCGACATGTTTTCTCTTCATTTGGACTCGTCCGATTCGGGAAAGCACTAACATGTCATCAATAAGGCGTTCCATGTTCTGGCTTGCAGTACGGATACGCGACAAATAGTCTTTTGCTTGCTCGTCAAGCTGTGGACCGTAGTCCTCTTCCAACGCGGCACTAAAGCCATCCACCGTTCGGAGTGGCGCGCGCAAATCGTGGGAAACCGAATACGAGAACGCCTCAAGTTCGGCTGTCCGATCGGCAACACGCTTCTCCAGTCCTTCGTTGAGGCGCTGTAATTCTTTTTCCGCTGTACTGACACGGTGAAATAGCATCGCATTGGCAATTGAACCGGCGATTAAGCGAGCCATTTCTTCCACAAGCTCCACATCGTGAGCACTATATGCATGGATTTTTTTGGATGAGAGGGTCAAACTCCCGAAAACCGAGCCTCTCTGGACCAGAGGTACGTTTAAGAGCGTGTTGATACCTGCCTGAAAGACCGGAACTTCTACAGGGAATTTCTCAGAAATCTCATCCAAATCTTCGGAATGCAGGAGCACAGGAATGCGTGTCACAAACGTCTCTTCTTCAACCACACCCTTCATAGGTTGGTTCACCACGTTCTCCCATTCCGCAACCTTCACGTCTGTGCTTCTAAAAAGTGCCTTCAAAGACTCACCGTCATCTTCCAACACAGCAATGCCAAACCCATCGAATGGAATGAGGCGAGAGGCATATTGACTGAATTTAAGGAAAAGCTCGTCCAAATCGAGGGTCGAACTGATGTCCCGGATAATCTCCGAGATAGTCCGACTTTGTAGAGCTAGGCTTTCAAATTGCTTTTTCTCTTCTGCCCGATGATTATCGTCTACCTCGACACTCCCCACGTTGCCACCTTCTGTATATTTGTAACAGCAATTCGGCTCGATACCCTGCCAGATAATTGGATTCGTATAACCGCTTTTCGAACCCATCGTGCTAGAAACTCGCTAGGTCTGCAAAGAAAACTTTGTGCCAATTGAGCCTTTAACACATTTAGTTTGACAGGCTCCCTCTTACAACCCTCTTACACACATTTGAAAGGCGGTCGGAAAAGGCAAAGTTCGGCTAAGGAAACGGCACGATAATAGGAATAGATACTGTGGTGGCGACCCCGACCGGATTTGAACCGGCGATCTCAGCCTTGACAGGGCTGCATGTTAAACCACTACACCACGGGGCCGCAGTGTTAAACGCTGGTCAGAGTAGCCAGCTTGCTTATTGTATCTCAATTAGCTTTCGTCTTCACCCAGTAAGCGGTCTTTATGACGAAAGTGGTGGGCGGTACTGGAGTCGAACCAGTGACCTCTGCGATGTCAACGCAGCGCTCTAGGCCTCTGAGCTAACCGCCCGTACAAACGGCAAGAGTGTAGCAAGGGCTGTAACACGGGTCAACGGAATTTCTTACCCGTCTTGCTTCTCGTCGTCTCCATCAACGCCCGTCTCGCTCTCGTCCAAGCTTTCCTCAACCTTTTCTCCATCGGAATCAGACTCTGCACCATCGGAATCGTCTTCCGAACTCTGAGCCGATTCGCCATTGGAGCTTGGACTGGAGTCGGACAGGATGCCTATTGGCATTTCCTCTTCGTATTCCTGTTCTTCTCGTTCAGCCTGCTCCCTGGCGGCAATGAGTTCATTTAAGCCGAGCCGTTCCCGGCCTTCCTCGGTCGCGTCAAGACGTGCAGGAATCAACCGCCCGATAATGACGTTCTCCTTCAAGCCACGAAGATGGTCAACCTCTCCGTTAACCGCAGCCTCGGTCAACACCCTGGTCGTTTCCTGGAACGATGCTGCTGCAAGGAAGCTATCCATGTTCAACGAAGCCCGTGTGATGCCCAGAAGAACCGGACTTGCTGTTGCCGGCTCACCACCCTCCGCAAGAATGGAAGCGTTGATCTCTTCATATTTGCGTCGGTCAACCAACTCACCCGGAAGAAGATCAGTGTCACCGGGCGAATCAATCCGTACCTTCCGCAACATTTGAGACGCAATGACCTCGATGTGCTTATCGTGAATCTTCACACCTTGTGAACGATACACCTTCTGCACTTCGTCAATCAGGTACTGTTGCACAGCTTCGCGCCCCTGTATGCGAAGAATCTGTTGTGGGTTCTTCGGGCCGCCAGTCAACGCTTGGCCCGCAACCACGCTGTCGCCTGATTGGGCCACGATATGCGATGCTGCCGGAATCACGTATTCACGCGTTTCCTCGTCCGTCCATGTAATAGTGAGGACTTTTTTCTTGAGCTTAATCTGTCCCGAAACCCTGGCGATCAAGTCATTGGACTGAAGGGCCGTTGCCTCTTCGTCCTTCTTAGATTTTTTTGTACTTTTCAGTTCGGCCAAAGGAGTTCCGATGGCAACATAGTCGCCATCAGCCACCAAAACTTCGTATTTGGTGGTCAAGGGATATTCATCGGTGAACTCTTCAGTGCTGGAAACCCGCACTGTGCGTCCATCAATGTCCTCAAGCACTTCGACCGCGCCGTCTATTTCCGAGAGAATCGCTTCTCCCTTAGGGGTGCGTGCTTCGAACAACTCTTCCACCCTGGGAAGACCGGTCGTGATGTCCGCGCCCGCGATGCCTCCGGTGTGGAACGTACGCATCGTCAACTGGGTGCCCGGTTCACCGATGCTTTGTGCAGCAATGATACCGACAGCTTGACCAATCAGCGTCTCGCCGCCCGTTGCTAGGTCCAAGCCATAACACTTGCGACAGACGCCACGTTCCGTTTCGCAAACAAGCGGGGAACGAATCAGAAGCGCCTTTACTCCAGTATCCTTAAGCTCAGCTACCACGTTCTCGTCAATCACCACATTGCGGTCAACGAGCACTTCACCGGTATCCGGATGAGCTATGGGTGCAGCCGTAAACCGACTCTTGATCCGGTCCGTAAATGGACTGAACCTATCGCCCTCAGCCTCTTCCTCAATCCAAATGCCGCTTTCGGTCTCACAGTCGTCTTCCGCGATGACAATCTCCTGCGAAACGTCAATCAGCCTTCGGGTGAGGTATCCGCTGTCCGCGGTACGCAGTGCCGTATCGGCCAAACCCTTACGGGCGCCGTGCGTGGAGATAAAGTACTCCAGCACCGTTAAGCCTTCACGGAAGTTTGATTTGATGGGCCACTCAATGATGCGCCCCTTCGGGTCGGACATCAAACCACGCATGCCGGCCATTTGCTTAATCTGTGCGATATTACCCTTGGCGCCGGAGCTTGCCATTAGCGAGATGCCGCTGTAGTTTCGCAGCGTCGCCTCCACGACCTTCGTTAGCTTATCGCTGGCTGCAGTCCATACCTGCACTGCATTATTGTAGCGCTCATCCTCTGTGATAAGACCATCGAGGAACTGCTGCTCGAGTTGGGTAATTTTCTTGTCGGCCTCGGCGATGATATCGCCCTTTTCTTCCGAAACCTCAAGGTCGTTGATTGCGATAGTGGCGCCGGACTTGGTCGCATATCTGAAACCGAGGTCCTTCACCCTGTCCAACACCCCCGTAGCGCCATCTTTATCCAGACGCCGGTAGGCCATGGCGGTCAGGTCTTTCAACGCTCCCCTATCCATCGCCTGGTTCCAATTTCCCATCTCGGCAGGAAGCACCTCGTTGAAGATGATGCGCCCAACAGTCGTCTCGATAGGGGCAGCACCGTTTTCAGAGGTTCCGTTCGCGGGGGGATGAAGTACTTTGATAGCAGCGTGAAGCCCTATCTGCTCGTACTCGTACGCCAGCCGTGCGTCCTCAAAGCTTGCGAAAACCTTTCCGCTTCCAAGCTGGCCTTCCTTTAGGATAGTCATGTAGTAGCAGCCCAGCACCATATCCAGCGTGGGTGCTACGATCGGATCGCCTGAGCTTGGCGAAAGCATGTTATACACGCTTAGCATAAGGCGTTTGGCTTCCAGAACCGCTTCCTTGGAAAGCGGGACGTGGACGGCCATCTGGTCACCGTCGAAGTCAGCGTTGAACGCTGTACATACCAAGGGATGTACCTGGATTGCGCTACCTTCGACCAGAATAGGCTGGAATGCCTGGATACCTAGGCGGTGAAGCGTTGGTGCACGGTTGAGTAGCACCGGGCGGTCTTTGATGACTTCCTCAAGGATGTCCCAGACCTCCGGGCGTGCCCTCTCCGCCATCCGCTTTGCGCTCTTAATATTGTGTGCAAAACCGTTCACAACCAGCTTGTGCATCACGAACGGCTTAAACAATTCCAGCGCCATTCGGCGCGGGATTCCGCACTGATGCAGTTGCATGGTCGGCCCGACGACTATTACTGAACGTCCACTGTAGTCAACACGCTTACCAAGCAAGTTCTGACGGAACCGGCCTTGCTTCCCGCGTAACAGGTCCGACAGGCTCTTTAGCTTATGATTGTGACTTCCGGACACCGCCCGTCCACGCCGACCGTTGTCCACCAGAGCATCCACAGCTTCCTGAAGCATGCGCTTCTCATTGCGGATGATAATCTCAGGGGCCTGAAGCTCAATGAGCCTCTTAAGGCGGTTATTACGATTGATGACTCTTCGATAAAGGTCGTTCAGGTCGCTCGTGGCAAACCTGCCGCCGTCGAGCTGCACCATAGGACGTAGTTCAGGGGGGAGTACCGGAAGTACCGTCCAAACCATCCACTCCGGCTTGTTGCCGCTCTTCCGGAAGGCCTCGACTACACGAAGCGACTTGATGGCCTTCTTGCGCCGCTGACCGGACGTCGTCCGAACTTCCTCTTGCAAGCGGCCCCGCATGGCCTCAAGGTCGAGGGTGCGCATAACCTCGAGAACCGATTCGGCGCCCATGCCGGCTGTGAATACATCGTCGTACTTTTCACGTAGCTCGCGATACCGGCTTTCAGTGAAAAGCTGGCTTACACGAAGATCCTGCAAATCCTCGATTTGAGTCCCGTACGTGTTTTCAACTTCAGCTTTTCGCTCCTCAGCATCATCTTTGATTTTTCGAGCTTCAGGAGAATCGAGCTGCTCATCTTTTTTGCTTTCTTCGTCATCCGACGACTTAGACTGTGCGTCGGGAAGCTGTTCCAGTTTCGCCTCAACCTCGGCGTCAATCTGGGCTAATACCTCTTCCATCTCTTCCTGAAGCCGCTTGACGTGCACTTCGCGCGCAGGCTCGTCCACACTCGTGACGAGATACTGGGCGAAATACAAAACCTTCTCCAGATTTCGGGGAGACAGGTCGAGCAACAGCCCCAGCCTGCTCGGTGTACCCTTTGAAAACCAGATGTGGGCAACCGGTGCAGCCAAGCTGATGTGGCCCATCCGCTCACGGCGCACCTTCGACCGTGCGATTTCAACGCCGCAACGATCACAAATCACACCCTTATAGCGAATCTTTTTATACTTACCGCAATAACATTCCCAGTCCTTGGTCGGACCAAAGATGCGCTCACAAAATAACCCGTCCTTTTCCGGACGGAGCGTTCGGTAGTTAATCGTTTCCGGCTTGGTGACCTCACCGTATGACCATGTCCGTATCTGCTCGGGGGATGCCAGAGAAATCCGGATTGCGTTGAATTCGTTTCCCGCTTGAGCCACCATCTAGTTCTCCCCTCTCAACTATGGATAGAGCTGCGTAAAAAGTCTTTAATCAGACCCTAATCGTCTCCGCTGACCACTTCCTCACTCTCCTCCTTGACCTTCTCCTCTTCCTCCTCGGCCGCTTCAACCTCGTCGGTCGCCGCCTCACTAGTGGCAACCTCGACTTCTACTTCAACTTCGGAGTCGGCTTCAGACTCACCTTCGGAAGACTCACTATCGCTACCCTGCAAGAGTTCCAGAGCCGAAGCGCCATCCTCCGAGGAAAATTCTTCGTCATCGTCCAACGACAACTCTCCTTCCACATCTTCGTGCATCAACTCAACGGAGAGACCCAAGCTTTGAAGCTCCTTCAGCAGAACATGGAACGACTCCGGGATGCCCGGCTGAATCACGTTCTCTCCCTTCACGATGGCTTCGTACGTCTTCACCCTTCCCACCACATCGTCGGACTTGACCGTCAGCATCTCCTGCAGGTTGTACGCTGCGCTATAGGCCTCCAGCGCCCACACTTCCATCTCACCGAAGCGCTGGCCGCCGAACTGCGCCTTACCGCCCAACGGCTGTTGAGTAATCAGCGAGTACGGACCGGTAGACCTGGCGTGAATCTTGTCTTCAACCAGGTGGATGAGCTTCATCATATAGATGTAGCCCACCGTTACCGGTTGATCGAACTTCTCGCCGGTGCGTCCGTCGTACAGTGTGGACTTACCGAGAATGGGCGCGGAGATATTCTGCTGCCGGTCGAGTTCCAGCACTTTCTTTCTCATTTCGTCGGGGGACATGTTAGAAGTTTTTATTCCCATGTCCTCTTTCAGCCAAATCTCCATGCATGCCTTACGCGCAACGCCATTTGGCTTCTCGCTATATACCTCATCGAACTCGTATCCCCGCTCGGCGAGCCATGCCTGAGTGATATCCCAGTCCACCTTCGATGGGCCGACTCCCTTGCCATTCAATGGACGGGGGTCGACAGCACCCGACCTGCCTAAAAGCCAGGCCTGGGCCAGCGCATCCTCAACAGCCTCTTCGGGAGCGCCGTCGAACACAGGCGTCACCGCCTTGAATCCGAGAACACCTGCAGCCCAGCCGAGATGCGTCTCCAAAACCTGTCCCAGATTCATGCGCGACGGCACACCGATCGGGTTCAGAATAATGTCTACGGGAGTACCGTCCGGCAGGAAAGGCATATCTTCTTCAGGAAGAATCCTCGAAATGACACCCTTGTTGCCGTGCCGGCCAGCCATCTTGTCGCCTTCTGAAATCTTGCGCGTCTGCGCAATCCACAAGCGGACAAGCTTGTTTACGCCCGGCGGCAGGTCCGAATTACTCTCTCTGGTAAGCACACGGACGTCAATAACTTTGCCGCGCTCGCCGTGAGGAACACGCAGCGACGTATCTTTTACGTCTCGGGCCTTTTCACCGAAGATAGCGCGCAAAAGTTTCTCTTCAGCACTCAGCTCCGTCTCACCCTTCGGGGTAATCTTGCCCACCAGGATGTCTCCCGGACCTATCTCCGCGCCGACGCGAATAATACCGTCCTCGTCCAAGTCTCGCAGGCTCTCTTCGCCCACGTTCGGGATGTCACGGGTGATTTCTTCCGGCCCGAGTTTGGTATCCCGCGCCTCCACCTCATGCTTTTCGATATGAATAGAGGTGAACCGGTCGTCCTCAACCAGCTTTCGGCTGAGGATGATTGCGTCTTCGAAGTTGTACCCTTCCCAGCTCATGAAGGCCACGAGGACGTTTTGACCCAGTGCAAGTTCACCATGGTCGGTTGACGAACTGTCTGCCAGCACGTCTCCCTTTTTCACGCGAATGCCCCTGCTCACGATGGGACGCTGGTTTATACATGTGCCCTGGTTGCTCCGCAAAAACTTCCGGAGCTTGTACACGTGATCTTCGCCCTTATCGTCTGCCACCACCCCACGGTCGCCGCTGGACTCCTTCACTACCCCGTCCACCATGGACATAACCACCTGGCCGCTGTCTCCAGCCACCCGGTTCTCCATCCCTGTACCAATCAGCGGAGCCTGAGGACGCAGCAACGGCACGGCCTGCCTCTGCATGTTCGAACCCATAAGCGCGCGGTTCGCGTCATCGTGTTCCAGGAATGGAATTAGCGACGTAGACACACTCACAAGCTGCATCGGCGAAACGTCCATATACGAGATGTTCTCCACCGGTTCGATTCCATACATCTCGCCGATACGGGTTTCTACCCGCTCTTGCAGGAACTGGCCCCACTCGTCGATAGGAGAGTTCGCCTGGGCTATATGAATCGGCTCTTCCGCATCAGCGGAGAGGTATTCAATATCGTCGGGCCCTAGCTTCACGTAAGGATTTACCTTAATTTTTTGCTTGGGAAGGGCCGCAACCCGCTTGATGAGTCTCTTGGAGATAACACCACCGGCCTTGAGAAGCGTCTTCCCGTCTTCATCAATGATGTCCTGGGCAGTTGTCCTGTCCTCAATCCCGGAGTCGGTGTTCAACATCTCCCGGTATACCTTGCGGTACGGCGTCTCGATGAAGCCGTACTGGTTCGTACGGGCGTACGTCGCCAGTGAACCCAGCAGGCCGATGTTCGGCCCTTCCGGCGTCTCGATAGGGCAGATACGCCCGTAGTGCGAATGGTGCACATCGCGGACGTCGAACCCCGCGCGCTCACGGGAAAGACCGCCAGGCCCCAAGGCCGAAAGGCGCCGCTTGTGCGTCAATTCAGCCAGCGGATTGGTCTGGTCCATGAACTGCGAAAGCTGCGACCCGCCGAAAAATTCGCGAATCGAAGCCACCACCGGCCGGATATTGATAAGCGCCGCCGGAGTCGTCGTCGCGGGGTCCATCTGCGTAGTCATGCGCTCTTTGATGACCCGCTCCATGCGCAAGAGACCGACGCGCACCTGATTCTGGATAAGTTCGCCAACCGCGCGAACCCGACGGTTGCCCAGATGGTCAATATCGTCCGGCTCTTTAAGACCGTTGTTGATTTCGAGCATCATGTTTAATAGCCCGAAAATGTCATCGTGTGTAAGTATTCGCTCTTCAGGAGGATTCTTCATCCCCAATCGGCGATTGACTTTGTACCGGCCAACCCTGCCCAAATCGTAGCGGCGGGGATTGAAGAACAAGTTCTCAATGAGCGCCTTCGCGTTTTCCACGTTGGGCGGCTCACCCGGACGTAACCGGCGGTAGAACTCCAGCAACGCCTCGTCCTGGCTCGCATCGTCCATGTCTTTGGAAATGGTCGTCTCGATGAATGGATGCTCGGGGTCGGTATCCGTTTTCTTGAATCGCTTGCGGATTTCATCGTCGTCGAATCCCAGCGACCGCAGCAACATGGTGACTGGAGCCTTGCGCTTACGGTCAACCTTCACCGAAACAACGTCCCGGTTGCTGGTGTCGAACTCCATCCACGCGCCGCGGTAGGGAATCAGCTTCGCCGAAGCCAAACGCCGCCCCGTCGTCGGGTCAGTGTCTATAGTGAAATACACGCCTGGAGAGCGAACAAGCTGGCTGACGACAACACGCTCAGCACCGTTGATGATAAACGTACCCGTGGTCGTCATCATGGGAATGTCTCCCACGAACAGCGTTTGCTCCTTGACCTCACCCTCGCCCGGGCCGCTGGCCTTTACCTTCAGCTGAACCGTTACGTAGAGGGGTGCCGAATAGGTGATTTCCTGCTCGCGGCACTCGACTTCGCTGTGTTTGGGCTCCATGAACTCATGCTTGAGGAAGCTGAGTTCGAATCGCCCGCCGGAGAAGTCTTCGATAGGTGAGATTTCCCGAAGAAGGTCGCCTAAACCTTCCGTTTTAAACCAATTGAACGAGTCCACCTGGACTTGGATTAGATTGGGTACTCGTAGTGCTCCTGGTATCTGCGCATACGACCTGCGCGGAGAAAATACGTGGTTATTCACCGACAAAGCGGTAGAAGTCATGTGGCCTCACTCTCCTGTGATGACGCTAGTTCGTCGGTCGAGTATTCGATGAAGGAACGAAGTACAAAAAAAGTGTATGTAGCTTGTAGAAAGGTTCTTGCGGGAGTACTGAGGTTATATGTAAGGGCATACTTCGACCAACTGAGGGATTCTAGCATTGTCCATAACGAAAGTCAACAAGAATTCTCGTAAGAATTCCAGGGGAGCCCGGCCTGTTTTAATTCCTCGAAGACTCAGTCGTTCGGAAGCTTGATTGCACCCACCTGACGCAGCATTCCCAAGTCGTCCCGATACTCCCAATCCTGAACTATTTTGCCGTCGTGCATGCGGCTCAACAGTATTCCTGGCATCTCGTATTTCTTTCCTGTAGGAGGAATTCCCAACATAGACCCCGTCTGCGTCCCTCGGGCCGTCCACCTCGTCGTCACCATATCGCCATCCGCAAACTGGTCGTCAATCGTAATCTGCACATCCGGCACAGCGTCCAGATACATCGCAATCAAATCCCGAAATCCCTGTGGCCCCCGTACAGGCTCCGGCAACAGTGGGTCATGGAAAGTGTAATCCGGAGCAAACACCTCGAAGGCCACATCAAGTTGATGCTTGCTTATAAGCTCCTCGAACACCCGACGCACCACCGCCATATTCCGCGCTTCTTGCTCGTCTCGCATGACCCGTTCACCTCCGCTAGTTAGCTTTGCTGGTTCTCTTCACATCCGTATGACAACCCATCACGCGAATCGGAGAATACCACCTGCATATCAACTTGCAACCCCAGCCTTTCCACCAGCCCTGCGTTGACCTCTAGATTAAACGCTGCTTCGGCATTGGATGCATAACTCTCTAACTCACTATCCAAAGCACCCGGAGCCGACGGCTGAACCCGTTGGTGGAAATCCACCACCCGGCAATCAGCCGATATCCAGATGAAATCGAGCGGGAACTCCATACCCTTCATCCAGAACGACGAGGCTACCCCGGACTCAAACACGAACAGCATACCGCCGTCTTCAGGTAAGCCAGGCCGTCCGGAAAGTCCGTTCGTACGCTCGTGAAGCTCGTCGGCAACCTCAACCCCAAACCCTGCGCCTCCTACCGATACCGTGACCACATCCAGACCTTCTAGAATAATGCTGGGCTTCACCCTTGCGGTGGGCTCCAGCGTCGCAGGAATCGCGGTAGGTACAAGGATCGCCGTCGCAGTGTTCAAAACTATCTGTGTCGGTTGTTCTGCATCGGTCCCGCACGCCATCGAAGCGACGATGCTCAGAATACCTATGGCCGTCGCCAGCCTAACGCTCTTCAAACTACGTAAGCTCAACCACCGTAACCCCGTTGCCTCCACGTTCCGCTTCTTCGGGCTGATAGGTTCGCACCAGTGGATGGCCGCCAAGCTGTTCGCGCACAACCTCGCGCAACGCACCCGTGCCCCGTCCGTGAATCACCCGCACCTTGGCCATACCGTCCCGCACAGCCTTGTCCAAAAACTCCTCCAAGCGGAACGTCGCGTCCTCAACCCGCAGCCCTCTGATATCCAAATCGGCCGAGGCCAACATCGGCCCCAACTGCGCGCTAACCCCTGAACCTATCGCATCGGAATTCGATGCTTTGCCTTGCACTTTGGAAAGCCGATGCAGGTCAATCCGTAGTCGGATGTTCCCGATAGCCACTTCCGCTTCGCCTTCTTCAATATCCAATTCGACCACCGCCCCCTGCGTCGCCAATCCCCGGATATCCACCATATCGCCCTTGGCTAGTGGTTCCTCTGCTTGCCGGCTGGTTGCCCGCGAAATAACGGCTTTCTTGAGATGCTGTACCTCGTCACCAACCGCCTCGAATTCTTGCGACGCCTCTTGTACGTCTTCTGCACGCGGCGAAGACCCGGAAGCCCACGACAGACTCGCCTCCGCCTTCTTGAGTTTTTTCCGCAGGTCGTCGTACTCCGCCAACACATCCCGCCGCATCGCAGACTGTAGCTCCTCACGCTGCTCCGACATCTCATCGAGTTGCGCCTGCAATTCCTTTGCCCTCATTTCAGCGGTTGCAGCCGCATCCTCGGCCTGCTTCATCTTTTCCTGAAGCAATGCCCGTTCTTTTTCCATCTCCGAAAGCATCGTCTCGAAATGCACCGACTCCGGTTCCATCGAATCCGTGGCCGTTTTCAGAATGTGCCCGGGCATCCTCAAACTCTCCGCCACCCTCAACGCGTAGCTTCTGCCTGGTATTCCGACCGTCAGCCGGTAGTTCGGTTGGAGAGTATTGGGGTCTAGGTCCACGCTCGCGTTCGACATCTTGGGCGACGCCTCTGCGAACGCTGCGACGCTGCGATGGTGCGTCGTAACGATGGTCGGCACCTCGCGCTCGGCCAGATAATCCAGCACTCCCTTTGCCAACGCCGCGCCTTCTTCGGGGTCCGTCCCGGTGCCCAGTTCGTCAAGCAGCACAAGAGACGACGAGGTAGCCAAGCCCAGTATGTCAACCACGTTCCTGATATGTGAACTGAACGTGGAAACGGATTGCTGAATGCTTTGCCGGTCGCCTACGTCCGCGTACACACCATCGAATACCGGCAGCACACTGCCGTCCACGGTCGGCACTTGCAGTCCCGACTGGTGCATCAGCGCAAGCAATCCCACCGTCTTCATCGCAACAGTCTTGCCGCCCGTGTTCGGCCCTGTGATAACTAGTGCCCTCCACTCCGGCCCGATGTACAACGAGACCGGAACCACCTGCCCTTCCAGCAAAGGATGCCTGGCCTGGGTTAAATTCAACAGTTTTCCATCCGAAGACGACGTGCTCGGGCGAACGCCCTTTATCTTCTCGCTATACCGCGCCCGCGCCAGAATCACGTCGATGTCGGCCAGCGCCTGCACCCCGCTCCGAATCTCGACCGCCATATCGCCCACAAGCACGGACAGCTCACGAAGCACCCGCAACACCTCGCGCTCCTCTTCCAAAGCAAGTTCACGCCAGTGATTGCCCATCTCTACCGTCGCAAACGGCTCGATGTACAGCGTAGCGCCGGTGTTTGAAGCGTCGTGAACAATGCCCGGTATCTGCCTTCGCATTTCGGAGCGTACAGGTACCACGAATCTGTCGCCGCGTATCGAAATCAACTGGTCTTGCAGCGCCTGCTTGCCACGCTTCGAGTGCACCAGGCGATTCAGCGATTGCGTTACCTGTTCAAATGCCTCGCGCACTTCGCGCCGGAGCGCAGCCAGCGTCGAGGTCGCACCGTCCATCACTTCGCCACGCGGACCGATGCAATCGCTGATGCGTACCCGAACGCTATTGAGGTCGTGTTTGCCATCTGCAATAGTTGCCAGCCTGGGAGCCAGACTCTTATGTCGTACAACTGAGGCTTTTGTCCTACGGAGGACGTCCAGAGTCTGCCCCACCGTCAGCAGTTCCGATCCGGTCAGCACCCCTTCCAGCGCTGCCCGGCCAATCGCTTTCGATACGTCGCCAGGCGCGTGCAAAGAAAGTTCCGATATTTCAACGAGTAATCGCCGGCCCTCGGCCGTTTCTTGCTGTAGACGTTCCACTTCTTCAGAGTCGAAGGTTGGTTTCAGAGTAGACATGCGAATCCGGGCCGGTTCGAACGTGGCACATTCAGCCACCCGTTCACGTACGGCAGGAAAGTCCAGAGATTCAAGCGTTCTCTGTTCGACTATTTCCCGTAGTGGGGAATCTTGGGGGTCTAAAGAAGCTCCGTTCGTGTCCATCCACCTCCGGGAGATTTCTGAGGATACGGATTCACAGGAAAGTATCGTGTTATTATAAGCTCAGATACGGAGAGGCTACGAAGAATCCCACTTGAAACATCGCGTCGTCGTCCGCACGCCGGCATCCTCGGCGAACATGGGCCCAGGCTTTGACTGCCTGGCCGTCGCTTTAGACATTTGGAATTCCGCGACCATCGAGATTGGCAGTCCACGGCTTAGCACCAAGGGCCACGGATCGGAACTCCCAAACAACTCCTACGCCAAGCTCGTGCAACGCTGTTTTGCCATCCCTTTTTACATGGCCGGACTGAACGTCCCCGACGTGAGCATTGACTGTAAGAACGACATCCCCGCCGGAAAGGGCTTAGGCTCCAGCGCCGCCGCCATTCTGGCCGGCATCCACGCCGGCAACGAACTCTCCGGTGCCGAACTCGACAGCGACACCATCCTTCGCGTAGCCGCTGAGGCTGAGGGGCACCCTGACAACGTCGCCGCAGCAGCGCGAGGCGGTTGCCAGATAGTAGTTCCTATAGAAGGAGACTACATCACCGCCACCGTACCCTTTCCCCAAGAACTGAAAGCCGTTCTCTACATTCCCGACATGCCCAAGTCCACCGACAAAACGCGCAAATTACTTCCCCCAACGTACAGCCGCAAAGATGTCGTCTTCAACCTCGGACGCGTCGCACTGCTTGTCCGGGCACTGTCCACCGGCGACCTCAAATACCTCAACATTGCCACCCAGGACGTCGTACACCAGCCAACACGCGTGCCGCTCTATCCCGGCATGAAGAACGTCCTGCGTGCCGCCCTCAGCGCCGGCGCGCTCGGCGCATACCTCTCCGGCTCCGGCTCTAGCGTGCTCGCGCTCACAAACGGGCACGAAATGACTATCGGATACGAAATGACCGACGCTGCGGATAAATCAGGACTCACCGGCGAACTGAAAATCACCGCCCCCACGGCCCGGGGCGCCTACGTTGCCGAGTCCGGCTAGCGGCGTAGAAACACCGAACCTATCTATTATGTCTCTCATCGTCCAAAAATACGGCGGGAAGTCACTTGCCGATGCCGACAAAATCCGGCAGGTCTCCCGGCGCATCGCAACTGCCCGTGAGCAGGGCAACCAGGTCGTCGTTGTCGTCTCCGCTATGGGCGGCAGCACCGATGGTCTCATCCAACTCGCGGGACAAATCACGGATAGCCCCGATTCACGCGAAATGGACGTCTTGCTTTCCACCGGGGAACTGGTGTCGTGCGCCCTTGTCGTGATGGCTCTGCAAACTCTCGGAGAAAAGGCGATTAGCCTGAGTGGATTCCAGGCAGGCATTCGCACCGACACCGGCCACCGCAAGGCCAAGATAGCCTCCATCGCTTCTGACCGAGTCAAGCAGGAACTGGACAAAGGCAACATCGTCGTCATTGCCGGATTCCAAGGCATCACCGACAGCATGGACATCACTACTCTGGGCCGTGGTGGCTCCGACACTACCGCCGTCGCGCTGGCCGCCCAGCTTGAGGCTGTCCGCTGTGAAATTTATACCGATGTTGACGGCATCTACACCGCCAACCCCAAGTTCGCGCCCAAGGCCCGGCGACTGAACGAAATCGAGTATGACGAGATGCTGGAACTTGCCAGTTACGGCGCGAAGATGGAGCCTCGCTCCATCGAGATTGCCATGCATTACGGCGTACCCGTCCTCATAGCCTCCAGCCTGACCGAAGGCCCGGGAACACTGATTCATCGAGGTGCCGACATGACCACACCCAGCAAACGAACGGTAGGCGAACTTCGCCAACACGTCCGCAGCATCGCCGTGGACAAAAACGTGGCCGAAATCGCCGTACTCGGAATCAACGACCGGCCTGGAATAGCCGCGGCCATATTCGAGCCGCTTGCCGAAGCGAACGTAAGCGTGGACATCATCGTCAGTTCGTCCGGCTCGGAAGGCACTACCGACTTTTCTTTCACCGTAAAAGAGGATGACCTGAAGAGTGCGCTCAAAATCGTCGAGCCGGTAGCCAAGGAGATCGGTTGCCGCAGCGTGTCGGGTTCTACCGGACTGGCCAAGATAAGCATCGTGGGCACGGGCATGCAGGACGCCCCCGGGTACGCTGCTAAAATGTTCCGCGCGCTATCCAAGGCAAACATCAACATAGATGTGATAACCACGTCCGAAATCCGCATCACCTGTCTTGTTGACGAGAATAAAGTCGAGGAGGCCGTGCGCGTGCTTCACGACACGTTCGAGCTGGATAAAGTCAAATAAGGTACTCCTTCTTCTCTTCCCATAGTTGACTAATACTGCCTTCTCTTTAAGAATTCCCTGTGGCACCTATCGGGAAATGTTTTGACAACACCGTATCTTTCAATCGTCATCCCTGCTTATAACGAGGAACCGCGCATCGGCGCCACCCTCGACAAGGTCACTCGCTACCTCGACGCGCAAGCGTATGACTGGGAAGTCGTCGTGGTTGACGATGGAAGCTCCGACCGCACCGCTGACATCGTTTCCAGGCATTCCGTTAAAGACGCACGGGTAAGGCTCGAATCGCAACCCCACGCGGGGAAAGGCTGGGCTGTCCGGGGTGGGATGTTGGCCGCTACGGGAGAACGTCGAATGCTCTGCGACGCCGACCTCGCTATGCCTATTGAGTTTTTAGGACACTTTTTAGACAAGCTATCCGAGGGTTTCGACATCGCGATTGGCTCACGTGAACTTCCCGGCTCCCGACGCTTCGACGAGCCGCCCGCCCGACACTGGATCGGTCGCGCATTCAACTGGTCGGTGCGGACCTTTGCGGTACGCCGATTCCAAGACACTCAATGTGGATTCAAATGCTTCACCGCCCAGGCAGCGCAAGCATTGTTTTCACTTCAACGTACGAAAGGGTTCGGCTTCGACGTCGAAATACTCTTCCTTGCCCAGAAAAGGGGCCTGCATGTAACCGAGATACCGATAGACTGGTATCACCAGCCTCATAGCAAGGTTCGGCCTGCTGTGGATGCGTTCATTATGCTTCGGGACATCCTGTTTGTCCGGTTCACAGCCCTGTTCGGCGGGTACGACCTGACGGGGAGAAAAAACTGACCACCTCATCTAAAGTCGCTATCGTCGTGCCTACCTACAACGAAGCCGAATCACTTTCCCGACTGGCCGAAGCCCTCTTCAGCCTGGGGCTCCCCAATCTTATTCTTGTCATTGTGGACGACAACTCACCCGACGGAACTTCAAGCATTGCCCGACGCCTCAGTGAAAGCTACGAAGGCCGAATCCTGGTCATCGACCGGCCTCGGAAAATGGGGCTGGGAACCGCATACAAAGACGGATTCGCCAAAGCGCTGCACGAAGGCGCGTTACACATAGTGCAAATGGACGCGGATTTCTCGCATCCGCCAAAAGAAATTCCAGCCATGCTCAAAAAACTGGATTCGGCGGATGTAGTGATTGGGTCACGCTACACAAACAACACAGCCGCCGATGAACGAACGGCACTCGGACGGAAGCTCCTCAGCGCATGGGCCAACGGAGCTATTCGTATCGTGACGGGGCTCCAAGTGAGAGATACCACATCCGGCTTCAAAGCGTTCCGCCGGGAAGCATTGGAAGCACTCGACTGGTCATCATTCAAAAGCAATGGGTTCGCGTTCCAGGCGGAAGTTGCCCACGCATGCCAGCGTAAAGGGATGCAACTGGTTGAACACCCCTTCGTATTTTCAGACCGGATCGCCGGGCATTCCAAGATGACCTGGAGTATCATTGCCGAAGCCGTACTGCGTCTGTCCCTACTTCGTTTCAAAAATTCCTGAAATTCACACCTTAAATGACTACCCAATAGCTTGAATCCCCTTTTATGCTGGGCTAGAATCGCCCCAACTTTAGAGGGACAACAAGGAACTTAGAGCAGGGTCGTGATGGTATCGCGGACGGAAGCCACCGATAAAATCAAAAAGGATAAGGCCAAACAAGCCGTAACGCTTGCCATGCAGAGTAAGTGGGACGAAGCAGTACATCTCAACAAAGAGATACTGCAAGAGTTCCCCAACGATGTTGAAGCCTGCAACCGGCTTGGCAAAGCCCTTATGGAGCTGGGCCGTAACAAAGAGGCCGTTGAAGCATTTCGTCAGGCCCTTCATTTCTCCCCCTACAACACCATTGCACAGAAAAATCTTGACCGACTTAGTGAACTCGGAGAATCCATCTCCCGGGTCTCCACCAAATCAACCGCAGCCCCCCGGGTGTTCATCGAAGAAAGTGGAAAGGCCGCCCGAACGGCTCTCTTCAACCTCGGTCAGCTACAAGTACGTTTGAACCTCTCCCCCGGCGACCCTCTTGAATTGCGTGTTGAAGGAAACTCACTTACCGTTATGGACGACCAAGGGCAGTACGTTGGCCTGGTTGACCCTCGGCTCGCCGCCCGGTTAGCCCGGTTAATGAAAGGCGGAAATCGCTACGAGGCTGCAGTTACTTCCGTGAACAAAGACGCGGTCGGCATTATCATTCGAGAAACCTATAAGCATCCATCACAGATACATGTCGTGTCATTCCCCAGCAGGACTATAAAGGACGCTCAGGCCACATCAACCACCGTTATTGACTACGACTTGAGTGATGACGATGAAGAAGATCCCGACCGTCCCGTCGTGAAGGATTGGAGTGATGATGACACGGAGCCGGGAGATGACGAGGCGTTTACTCCTGCAATCCATCGCATCATAAACCCGGACGACGATGACTCAGACGGAGACGAAGAAGAGCGCAGCCACGATAACGACGACTACTAAGGTGCCTCTTTCGCCGTCTTCTCCGAGTTCTCCATACCCTCTTCTTCGGCCAACTCTCTCGGTCGGTAGTAAATTCCCCACCGGCGCATCGCATCCGTTACTCGCGTGTCGTTAAGTTCGGAAAGCTGTTTCATGAACCCCCCGAGTGCGTGGGCATGCATCAGGTCTTCGGTGCATACCCAATTCGCTTCGCTGGGTACCACGTACAGCAGCCCATTTTGATGTTTGCACTCGATTTCGATGCGCTTCCCGCCGGTATCGTGCTTCACCGTTAGTCCGAATTCACCCATTGCCTGCCCCTTTCCTGTCCTGAGCGAGAATTATATCAAGCACTTGATAGAATACCGATGAAATGCCGCACCTGGTTATTCGTTGGTTTTCATTTTCATGACTGATTTTTTTTCGAACCTCCGCGTACGAGTCGTCCCATGGACGATTAGCGCCGCCGCGTTTGGCTACCTTATCTCCCTCGGCGGCTTGATTCTCATATCGCTTATCCTGGTTTCACTCGGCGTCCTCGATGTCGGCTCTTCCCAACAAGACACCACGGTGACTTTGCTCCTGAGTGCTCTTCTCGCAATTCTGATGCTCGGTGTTTCCTGGTACTTCGGGGTTAGCAAATATCGCTCCTCAATAAGCATGCTTGGCTTTGCGAAGCCGAGCGGGCGCTACCCGTATGCACTGGCACTGGCCGCACTCGGCCTGAGTCTGGCTTTTGCGGCCGTGTATGGCCTTGTTGTGCAGGAGCTGGACATTGAGGCACTAAAGCCACCGGAGTTGCCGGAGGTGTTTGTGGGAGAGGGCGGCAACAAGGTGCTTGCGATTCTAGTGCTGGCGATAATTGGGCCGCTGGGTGAAGAAGTACTCTTCCGCGGCTTGATATTCGGGGCGCTGGCGAAGCAGATGAAGGTGATTCCGGCTATCGCGACTACCGGAGCGCTTTTTGCGATTACGCACTTTGACGTGGCTGTGTTTATTCCGCTGGCGGTGACGGGGATGATGCTTACGTGGCTGTATGCGCGGACGGGTTCGATTTGGCCGCCGTTCGCGGCGCATTTCGGGCAGAATCTGATTGCAGTGTGGGTGGCATTTTACAGGTGAGAAGTTGTTGCCTCAAAAAGGGCTGTTTCATATCTAAAACCGTGTGCCCCCTCTAGCTGAGAATGATGTCTTCATGATGCCTATAAAGATGTCGTTTTCTGCCGCGGAGTTGTTGTAGCGGATGCTTAGGAGTAGCCTATCTATGCAGACTTGTTTTTATCGGGTTATGGCAGGGAGAGATTGACAAACCGGATAGACGAAACCTTTTCGAGGTTACGAGAGCAGAAGCGAACGGCACTGATTCCGTTCGTGACGGTGGGTTTTCCCGATGTGGAGACATCGGTGGCGCTGGCGAAGACGGTTATCGAGGCGGGAGGCGACGCGCTGGAACTGGGCGTGCCGTTCAGCGACCCGCTGGCAGACGGGCCGACCGTTCAGAAGACCAGTGCAATAGCCTTAGAGCAAGGCGTGAACGTGAAGGTGTGCCTGGATGTGGTGCGGCGGCTTCGGGCAGACGGAATTACGACCCCACTGGTGTTGATGGGATATTACAACCCGTATTTGAAGTATGGCCTGGAGCGGTTCGTAGGAGATGCGGCGGAGGCCGGTGTGGACGGGTTTATCATCCCCGATTTGCCGTCGGAGGAGTCGGGACCGTTCTTGAAGTTGTGCGAGGCCAAGAACCTCCATCTCATCCCCTTATTGGCGCCGACGAGCACCGACGAGCGCATAGAGAAGGCTTGCAAGGGCGCGAAGGGCTTCATATACTGTGTGAGCGTCACCGGTGTAACGGGTGCGCGGACGCAGTTGTCGTCCGGGGTGAACGACCTGGTGTCACGGGTGAAGCGGTTCACGAATCTTCCTGTCATGGTGGGGTTCGGCGTCTCCAAACAGGAACATATAGAGGCCATCGGTAAATACGCCGATGGTGCGGTGGTGGCGAGCGCCATGCTGGACGCGATAGACAAAGCACCAAAGGAAAAGGCTACAAGCGTTGCCCGCGATTTCATCCGAGCACTCAAGGGTTCTTAGCCACGTGTTGACGCTATGACGGTACGCGGCTTACGCGGGGCTACAACCGCAACTGAGAACACGAAGGCAGCGATATTCGAGGCAACCGCCGAGTTGTTGCAAACGCTGGTCAAGGAAAACGGCATACGGGTGGGTAGCATTGCATCCGCGACGTTCACGGCGACGGAGGATTTGAACGCGGCGTTTCCGGCGACCGCGGCACGGGTAGAACTGGGATGGAATCAGGTCGCGCTCATGGATTTGCGACAAATGAGTGTATCTGGGGATGTACCCATGTGCATACGGGTGCTGATACTATTGAATACAGACGCGTCACCGGCGGACTTGAGGCCGGTGTATC
>JAQBWG010000158.1 GCA_027625225.1 Chloroflexota bacterium
TCTCAACTGAGGAGGTCCGCTTGATCGTTTCCGCTGCCAGGACCTGTGCCTAGCCAACCATCCATCGCCGCATAGCGAAGCGGGAGTTTCGAGGGCGTAGTTTGGGTGGAGTTTCCTGCCTCATCCTTTGACGAGGGTTCGCGAGCGCCGTGGACAACGCCGACGCAGCCGATCACCATTTCATGTCGCGCGCGATCACGATCCCTGTGAGGGCGTATGTGCCAAAGAACACATGGATTTCTGGACTTAGCAGTTCCATTTTTCGCTCCTCACCCGCCGTTGATAGGGTCTCACTGGGACAGCGCTCTAGCCAAGGAAGCCCTTCCGAATCCCCATGAACTTCCGTAGGGCGCGTTGGCCTGACGCCGAGTACGCAAAAGCGATTGTCGCTACCCAGAATACGTCGAATGCCAACTCCTGGTTCGCTTCTTCATACGCATCGATTTCAGCCTCAATGCCCGGCCCCAAAGGCAGCACCTGAATGGCAGTTTGCATGACTCGTCCAAATGCCGTCTTGCAGTCTACGGTACGCCAGAACGTCTCATCGTTCAAGAACTTGTCATTGACTGCATCAATGAATTCAAGCGTAAGCTTTTGGCAGGAGGGCGGTAATCTTGAAACGAATTCCGTTCCTCCGATACGGAGTTCCTCCGAAGACTTTCCCTTCATCACGTGCGCAATGTAGTCCCTATAGGGCAGGTGTCCCGCACGACCAATAAACTCGGTAACTGGACTAGTTTCGTGAGTCGGCATTTACGCACCCCTTATCGCACGTCCCCGCATAGCGCCCTTTAAATCGGCATTCCCCAGGGCGAGGCCAGGAAGTTCATCGATGCGTACTTCGAGCGCTATCCCGGCATACGCGGCTACATGGGCCGGGCGCGGCTCACGCTCTCGAACTTCGAGGGCGCGAACCTCGAGCAAGCTGACCTCGGCGAGGCGCGCATGAACGACGCCAAGCTCGCGGGCGCCGTCCTCGACGACGCGTACCTCTATCTCACGGTCCTGTTCCGCGCCGACATGCGCGGCGTCTCGGCCGAGCGCGCAACATTGACCGAGGCCGAACTGCGCAGCGCCAACCTGGAAGGGGCCGTGCTGCGCAACGCGGACCTTCGCGGCGCCGACTTGGCGGGCGCCAACCTCAGCAACGCCGACTTCCGCAACGCGCGCCTGCTTTCCGCCAGCCTCCACGAAACGATCCAGGTCGGAACCATCTTCACCGGCGCGATCATGCCGGACAATTCCGTCGCCCGCTGACGCTCGCCGGGCTGGGCTGCCTGCACTTGGTGGTCCAGGAGCAATGTTAGTCCCAAGCGCCTGCTGAGGCCAAGCTGGCCGGTAGGCGGGCCGGGCGGAGCCGAACGGCCAACTTGGGACGATCGTTTCTGGAGCTGGTGGCCGGTAGCCGAGGGCGCTGTGCGGGCGGACCTTGTTGTAGTGGTAGCGCCACTGCCCGGTGATGATGCGGACCTCGTTCAGCGTGTAGAAGATTTCGCCGTTGAGCGGCTCGTCGCGCATCCGCGTCACTACGTACGATGATGGTATCGGTTCCAGTCGCCGGAAGGTCAAGGAGTCCACTCGCTGCGGCCGGCGTCCCGGTGTTGCCTACTTTGCTATCTGTGAGCACGGATCTACCCCCCCGGATTGACGGCGACGTGGGCATTGCGGGCCGTGGTCTGCACATGGGTGTGTCCAAAGAGGTGCCAATCTGGGGAAGCTCCCATCCAAGGCCACGACGCCCGGAATTGGCCGACTGGCCGATGGCCGGCGAGTAGAGCAATGGGGTTCAGGGCCTCGCGTGCCGGCAGTCGCGCGTGTGGCGGGCCTGGTCGGCAAGGTCGCGCGACCGCGCGGTGTGGCGGCACCGGTGGCGTCAGTTCGATCCCGGTGCATGCCGGGAGGCGATGTGTTATCCAAACAATCTCCGGGTCTGAGCGCCCGGATCGGAGAAGGTTAGACGCCGGTTTCTGTCGCTCCGCCACCCACCTAGGTACCGACGCTCTCCATTTGGCCAGCATGCCAGCGTGAATGGCGCGGAATTTGGCCTTTTCTGGCGAATTGTCCGAACCGGCGAAGCCCAGACGGAGGCCCTCTTCGGTCGCCGGCCTTCTCTGTTAGCACGTTTTTCTCCAATACAGCCGAACCTCGCGCGTCTGGTACGGTTAGTTCGTACCTCGTGAAATCAACGACTTAGGCCGTCACCTGAGGTTCCGGGCTTCACTGTTTGTGCGCGTGGCGAGCGAATCCCGGATCGAAGTAGTGGTTCGGCAGGGCACCATTGAGTCGAGCATGTGGCCGGGCGCTGGTCCGCCCGACATCACCGCCACCCCTTCTTTCTGGTGACTGGAGCTCATTGCAGGTTGCCTCGGTTGAGTTCCCTTAGGTCTTCCCAGTACGGACTCTGGCTCAGTTGGTTGAGGAAGAGTGCTCGCCACTCGCCCTTCGTGAACGTCCGTTCCTGTCCCTCTCTGGCGACGAACTCATCCGGCCAGGTCCGATCAAGCAGCTCCCACGCGAGTCGGGCATTCCCCGAGTAAATCAAGCCGAGCATGGCGCTCCATAGCTCGGCCGGTGGCCCAGGCGAAATGCTTGAAGGACCACGGCCCTGCCACTCACCATCACGCGAAATTTCCTGCGCTAAGCTTGCCAGATTCGTCTCATCAAAAGGGACCTCCGAATCATCCAGGCGAATCGTGGGCGGCTGACGCATCGCCTGAGCATCTAGTCGAAAAGCCCCGTTGCGGAACTCGACGACGACTCCCGGCATGGGCGAACCAGCGAGAGAAACTTGCCAGTAGGCGAACGTGTC
The DNA here is from genome assembly GCA_027625225.1 of Chloroflexota bacterium. Classification (GTDB taxonomy): domain Bacteria; phylum Chloroflexota; class Dehalococcoidia; order Lucifugimonadales; family VGZR01; genus VGZR01. The sequence goes on from JAQBWG010000158.1 coordinate 2,810, forward strand.
GTCGCGGAATCCAATTTCCAGCTGTGGGTCGGTATCCAAGTTTACAAACACCGGTTCTTCCCAGCCCCCGTGTCCGGTGTCGATTTCACCCACCTTTTCGAAGTGTTCTCCCAGAGAAAAGACGTGATACACGCGGCAGCAGTTGGCTCCCCCGGTACGCTCCAGTGCGACCAAGTCCAGAACGCCATCCCCTGTCACGTCGGTCGGCGGCTGGTGGATGATCCAGGCACCGAATGGCCCTGTCGTCCGCTGTGAATGCACCAAGAGTCCATCCTGATGGACCCTGAGTATCCCGCCGGCGTCGCCCTTGGTGTAGCTGCGCTGAGTCGTAATGACGTATTGCCCTAGGCGTAATTCGTCATAATCGTCAGCCTGTGACTGGGCTTTGGCTGGCGCAAGCGCCAACAAAACGGCAAGGGCGGGCAACATGCGTTTCATGGTTGGTATTTAGCAGCCGTGAGAGGGCCGACTACTTTGCGTGCTTGGCCATCCATTCGAACGCCATGCGTTGCGCCTCAGCTACCGGGCTGGCGTCATTTCGCCGGTGACGTGGTCTCGTGTGCCCCGCCACGCTAGTCAGAGGGGCCGATCCGGAATGTGATAGTCGTTTCGTTGGGCCACCATGTCGCGGATGATCTTTTCCAAAACGTCAGCGACCAAGGCACTGGGAAACAGATAATACATCGTCCCACATGCTGGAAAGCACCCAACATGATCGTTATAGATGTGCCAGTAGAGTTTCCCTACCGAAGAGGTGATATCACGTGCCATAGTGGACGCGGTCTCACCCGACACAATGTCCGGTGCGAACATCTCTGCGGCCTGCGCCGCAATGAGGCCTTCCAAGCAACTGACGGTTTCTAGGGTGCCTTCACGCATTACAGCCGTGACGCCGCTTGCCCTTTTCTGCTCTGACAGGTCCCAGCATTCTTTGATAAGAGCCTCCGCGTCTATGGGCTGAAATTCGGGCGCGCCCCCCGCCTCAACGGCAGAGACGGACGCAACTACCAGGAGAATGACCAAACAATGTCGCCCAGCCATTTCAAAACACTTCCTCTTCAAAGAACGTCTAGCAGGCAAGCCAGCTAGTTCCCGTTCTTGGCCATCCATTCGCGGGCCATGCGCTGCGCCTCTGCGATTTGGCCTGGCGTCATCTTACCGGCCGTATGGTTACGGCCTTCTACCGCCTCCGTGTGGCCAAGTGCCGCCGCCAGATTGAGCCACATATGCGCCAGCACGTAATCCTGCGGCACGCCTTCGCCGAGGTGGTACATGCGCCCGAGCGCGTACTGGGCGGCGGGGTGGCCCTGCTCGGCCGCCAAACTGAACAACGTGTGCGACTGCCCATAGTCCTGCGGCACACCTTGGCCCAATGCGTACATGACGCCTAGGTTGTGCTGAGCTTTCGCGTGATCCTGTTCAGCGGCCATGCGGTTGTACCGCGCCGCCTCGGCGTAGTCCTGCGGCACGCCCTCGCCGTTGCGGTACATGACGCCTAGGTTGTACTGAGCTTCGGCAACGCCCTGTTCAGCCGCCGGCCGGTACCACCTTGCGGCCTCGGCGTCGTCCTGTGGAACGCCCTCGCCGTTGTCGTACATGACGCCTAGGAAGAACTGGGCATACGCGTCACCCTGCTCGGCAAGTGGGTGCCATTCGGCCAGCGCCGCCGCATAGTCACCACGCTGGTATGCGTCTACGCCCTTCTCGATGTCCTGCGCCGCCGCTGGCATGGCCAGCAGCAACAACATGGCAAGGGCGGGCAACATGCGTTTCATGCGCGACAGCCTAACAGCCGTTTCGCCGTTCGTACTGGATTTCAGCGAACCCACACACGGCGAACCGGGAACGAGCAGGTTCATCTCGAACTACAACTCCAAGCCTCGTTGAACATGGTACTGCCATACACCTTTTCGCAGTAGAAGGGGCGGTAGCTTGTAGCTGGTTCGTATCTCTGATTGCGAAGGTCGGAGAGAATGGCATTCCTGTCCTGCTCAAGCCGTATGAGTTCAGCTTGCTCAAACGTGCTG
>JAQBWG010000159.1 GCA_027625225.1 Chloroflexota bacterium
GCGGGGTGGAGCAGCGGCAGCTCGTTGGGCTCATAACCCAAAGGTCGCAGGTTCGAGTCCTGCCCCCGCAACCATAGACACGTTACGAAACGGCTCCCGAGTAATCGGGGGCCGTTTCGTGCTTTCACGATATGGCAACGCCTACCCTGGAGACGTTTTTGTGCTAGCGGGCACCTTCACACAGCCCCCTCCTGGGGTGCAGGGCCAGCCCTGCTTACGGGCAGCCCGAATTGTTGATGGACGTGTCGGGCATGGTGGTGCGGCAGAAGATTGCCCCGTCGGTCTTCGTTTCGTCCATGTCGGCGAAGCTGAGGTCGGCATCGGTGAGGTCGGCCCCGGTCAGGTTCGCCTGGTAGAGCTGCACCCCGTAAAGGTCGGCGCCCCGCAGGTTGGCGTGGGAAAAGTCGGCGCCGGTGAGTTTCGTTCCGGACATGTACGCGCCCTCGAAGTTCGCTCCGCTGAAGTTGGCGCCGGTGAGCTTGGCCGCGAAACGCGCGGTGTGATGGCTGCCGGCGGTGATGGCGCCCAGGTCGGCCCCCGCCAGGTCGGCCCCGGGGCATTGCGTCTCCGGCTCAATCTTGCATCCGTTAATCTCATCGGCCACGGGCTCCGGCGTCTCGCTTTCGTAGCGAAGCGAGCGTTGCCGGACGTCTATGGTCGTAGCCTCGGTGGTGGACGCCGGTTGGATGGAGACGGAGCTGGCGGTCGGCTGAGACGGAGCGGCTGCTGACCCCGCGCACGCGGTGACGGCGATGCCCAGCACAACCGCGGCGGTGAGCAGGACGATGGCCCTGTGCACAGGCGAAGACTTGGGAAGGGATGCGTTGGCAACGAGGAAACGTTTCATACCGCACCTCTCACGCTGGATGTTGCCCCTACTATGAGTAGGGCGGCGTGGATTGTCAAACTCTGGAAGCGCGAACGGTGCGGTGAAATCGTGTTGGGTACGTGAACCAGTCACACAATGCCAAACCCGAACACGCGTTCTTGTCGAATCGGCGATTCGGTGCTATGTTGAATAGAGAGGCACCCCGTTTCGCCCTCTCCCCCGTGCTCCCCACTTTACCCCCAGGAGGCCACGCTATGTGGATAGAGTCCCACCTGTCGCTCGCCCGTCACCCCAAGGCGCTCCGGTTCGCCCGCTCCCTCAAGAAAGATCTGCCCGCCATCTTCGGTCACCTGCACCTGCTGTGGTGGTGGACGCTGGAGTACGCGCCCACGGGCAGCCTCGATGGTGTGTCCGACCAGGAGCTGGCCAACGTGTGTATGTACCGTGGTGACCCCGCGAGGTTGGTCGCATCGCTCATGGATGCCGGATTTCTGAACCCCGACCGCTCCATCCACGACTGGTTCGACTATACCGGACGGCTGCTCATCAAACGGGCGTCTACGGCCCAGCGCGTGCGCCGTCATCGGGAGTCGAAAGAGGCTCACTACAATGATGATGTAACGCGTTACAACGGCGTTACCGACGCGTTACGTAACACTTCAGCGGAACACGATGTAACGCCCTACCGTACCGTACCCAACAGCACACAACCGGACCGTACCCCAGCTGACCAAACCCAAGAACACAGCACACAACAGCACAGCACCGAACCCGCGCCCGAACCGGACGCCGACGCGACCGTGCCGGACGACGCTGTGCTGTCCCCTGTGCTGCATCACGGTTCTTCAATCAAAGAAACGGACGACGGGTATGCAGGAGATGCCGACCGTGCAAAAACCGTACAGTTTGTAGCTAAGAACGCTTCCGACGACGACGATTCGCCCGACGCGGAGCCATCTCAGAATGGGGCTTCAGGTCTATCGCGCGAGGCTGGCGACGAGACACGGGACAAGCCCACACCCGTTCGTGCTGAGCCTGTCGAAGCCCGAGACGGTGGTGAAGGGAACGCGGACGACGTGCTCGACGTGCCGGACTGGTTTCTCGGGCTCATGGCCCTGCCTGGATGGAACACCAGCTTTGACGAGGTGCTGGACTGGATGGTCTTCCGGGGAATCGGCTCGGACCACGCCGAATCGGTCGCCACCGGGCTCGCCGCCAAGTGGGGCGGCCCCGGCTGGGCCTTCACCGAACCCTGGGCCACCTTTCGCAACTGGGCGCTGCGTCCGCCCCGCGCTGCCACCCAGCCCCAACGCTACTTCGATTCGTCCACCCGCACGTTCCGGTACTGAGGAGGGCCGTATTTAGACCGGCGCCTGTGGAGGCAATGCGCATCCGGTGGGCGTTGTATTTGGTTGTTATTGCCCCGGAGCAGTGCACGAACCGCCTTTGCTTACACGGCTCACTGCGTATAGTCCGGTTGTATCTTCCAGTTCGAGTAAATCAATCGTCCAGGTAGCAGTGTTTCCTTCGAATGTGTCTGCGTTGGTATCTACGATTTCTCCAGGAAGAGTCAGTGTCCACGTGATAACCAATGATTCAGCGAGTTCCAAGTCAGACCTATCGTACCCCAGGCCTCCGGACGTGGTGTCCCTTGTACCGGATGTAGCATCTTGCCCAAGTGCTGCCCTATACTCGAAGTGGGTGGGTTCCTCAATGACGGTAATCTTAGCCGTGTTTAACGGCTCGATTAGCTGCCTTCCTACTTTGTCTTGAAACTGTTCGAAGGTAAAAGTACCTGAAATCGTGAGGTTGGACATCGCATCTTCGCCGTCACCGGATGTGGTGAGTTCTACCTCCCAGCCTTCCGATTCCAACGTAGGTATATCGTAAGCGATTGGGATAATGTCAGCCATGCCACCCGTCGCATGAATCGTAATAGTTTGAGTGAACGTGCCGTCCTCCCGCACCGTGGTGACCAGGTCGGCTGAGAGCGTCCCGCAAGCCGCCACCAGCATCACTGCGAACAGGACAAAGTGGACTCGGAATTGTCCTCCTGGCATACGAAACAACCGCATCGTTGCCTCACACCGCAAGATGGCACAGGTATATCATGGAACGCTGGACGATGTCCATAAAAAATCACCCGAACACTCATCCTGCACCCCGTGCAAAAACCGTACAGTTTGTAGCTAAAACTACCCTTCACGCCCCACTCCCGATAGAATAGCCGACGGACTTTTCGAATCGTCCACGCAATTTCACAACGGGAGCACTCATGGTCAACAACCGTCGTATCGGCAACACCAGCGTTCAGGTATCCGAGGTCGGGCTGGGCACCGTCTCCTTTGGCGGGCTGTACACCCCCACCACGCAGGACATGGCCACCGAGGCCGTCCGCACCTGTCTCGACAACGGGGTGAACTACTTCGACACCGCGCCGCTCTACGGCCACGGCAGGTCGGAGGAACGGCTGGGCGTCGCCCTCAAGGGCGTCCCGCGCGACAGCTTCGTCGTGTCCAGCAAGGTGGGCCGCGTGCTCGACCCCATCTCCGACGAGGAGAACGCCCGCCGCAAGGACGTGCTGGCCGTCAATCCCGCACCGTTCCAGGCCCGCGACGACTACTCCGCCGACGGCATCAAGCGCTCCTTCGAGTCCAGCCTCGAACGCCTCGGCCTCGACCGCATCGACATCGTGTACATCCACTACGGTGACATCACCGACGCGCACAACCGCCAGATACTCGACGAGTCGTACCCCGTGCTGGAGGACTACCGTTCGCAGGGTCTGCTCACCGCCATCGGCATGGGCGTGGACGAGGTGCCGCCGCTACTGTTCCTGATGGAACGGGCCGACTTCGACGTGTTCATGCTCGCCTTCCGCTACAACCCGCTCGACCAGCAGGCGCTCCCCGAACTGTTCCCCCGCTGCGCCGAAAAGAACGTCAGCACCGTCATCGCTGCGCCCTACACCGGCGGCATCCTGGCGATGGACGACCTGAGCAATGGCGCCAAGTACATGTACTACGACGCCAAGCCGGACGTGATTGCCCGCGTGCAGCGTATGAAAGATGTGTGCGCCCACCATAACGTACCCCTGCGTGCCGTCGCACTGCAGTTCGGGCTGAACCACCCCGTCGTCGCTTCCACGGTGCCCGGCGGACGCAACGGCAAAGAGGTGAAGGACAACGTCCGCAACGTGGAGATGGACATCCCCGCCGCGCTGTGGGACGAGCTGGTGAGCGAAGGCCTGCTGCCCAAGGACACTCCGAGGGGGTAACGCTTCCCCGCCCGCACAGCGCCGTGCTATGCTGCGGCAACCCTTGGCGGAGGCGTGGTATGGAAGATAGCGGCCCGGTCAGGTACGAATTCAAGACCAACTGGCGCGTGCTGTGGGGCCTGTGGGCGGCGTTCGCCGCGCTCTACATCGTCATCGGCTATCTGCCGGGCCAGGGGCCGATGGACGGCGTATGGGTGTCCCTGTCGCTGCTCGGCGGTGGATTGACCAGCGGCTTCACCTACTTCGCGGGCCATCTGGTCAGGTTCGTTCTGAAACGGCGTCCGAAGGAAAAGGGCAGAGACGCCGTCATCTACATCTTCATATCCGGCCTCGTCGGTCTTTTCATGCTCTCCCTACTGTGGACATGGTTTGGGCCGGACACTCCGTGCGACCACCCGGGATGCGACGACATAATCGCCACCGTGGTCGTCGAAGAGGTCGTCACTGTAGTCGTGACCCAAGGCAGCGGTAGCAGCACTGTCAGTCCGGAAGAGCAAGCGACCGCTACCGCGCGTATGGAAGCTCTCAACACCGCTATCGTAGAGCACGCGACAGCCACCGCAACCGCCAGAGAGGCCCTCACACCCACGCCGGAACCTTAACGCTCCCCTCGCGGGTGTCCCGCGCCAACCTCGCGGGTGTCCCGCGCCAACCTCGCGGGTGTCCCGCGCCAACCTCGCGGGTGGCCCGCTTCACCGCTTCCACACCAGTCGCCTCTTTTCT
>JAQBWG010000160.1 GCA_027625225.1 Chloroflexota bacterium
TGATGGCCGTGGTGTAGTTGTCTTCGCTATGGATGACCCGTGCGTTCTGCCGCAGTTTCTCGTTCACCAGGTGCTGTACGAGCTTGAGTTCGTCCTGCTCGACCGGCTTCATGTGGGTAAAGTCGAACCGTAGACGTGTGGGTGTGACCAGCGAACCCGCCTGCCGTACGTGGGTGCCTAGCACCTGCCGCAGCGCCGCGTGCACCATATGCGTGGCGGTGTGGTTGCGGGCGGTGTCTTCACGATGCACCGGGTCTACGATGGCCTCCACCGTCTCGCCGAGGGCGATTTTGCCCTTCTTTACCTTGCCGAACTGGACGATGAGGCCCTTCATCACCGTCTGCGAGTCTCGTACCTGGACGAGACCTTCCGAACTGGATATCTGACCCGCATCGCCGATTTGACCGCCGCCTTCAGGGTAGAACGGTGTCTCTCGCAGGACGATTTCAATCTCCTGGCCCTCTGTAACTTCGCCTACCACCTGGTCGCCGGTGATGAGGCCGACGACCACCGTGTTCACGCCGAGCTGTCGGTATCCCAGGAACTCCACGCCGCCCGCGCCCAGGCTTTCGTAGAGCTTTATCTTGGAACGGTCGCCGCCGAACTTCGCCGACGCACGTGCCCGTTCCCGTTGGTGGCCCATTTCTTTTTCGAAACCCTTGATATCTACTTCGATGTTTCGCTCGCGGGCGATTTCCTGGGTCATCTCTACCGGGAACCCGTACGTGTCCCACAGCTTGAACACCGTCTCGCCCTTGAGGGTCTTACCCTTCTCCATCGCCTCCGTCAAGAAGGCAAAGCCGATCTGGAAGACCTGCTGGAAACGGTCCTCCTCCAGCTTGAGCACTGTCTTGATGAAGTTCTCTTGCTGTTGCAGTTCGGGATACGAATCGCCCATGTGCTTTATGACAGCATCGGCGATTTCCCCCATGAAGTTTTCGGTGAGGCCGAGCTTGCGTCCGTGCCGGATGGCCCGCCGTATCAGACGCCGAAGCACGTAGCCGCGACCATCGTTGCCCGGTACCACGCCATCTGCGATGAGGAAGCTTGCGCTTCGTCCGTGCTCGGCCACCACCCGCATCGCATAGCTGGTGTCGGCGTCTTTGCCGTACGCCTTTCCGGAGGTGCGCGCAACCGCGTCGAGTAGCGGTGTGAACAGGTCGGTGTCGTAGATACTTTTGGCACCTTGCAGCACAACCGCCAGCCGCTCCAGGCCCATGCCGGTGTCCACGCTGGGAGCGGGTAGGGGAGGGCGTTTGCCGTCGAGCTGGTGATAGAACTGCATGAACACCAGATTCCACAGTTCCACATATCGGTTACAGGTCTCGCCGTCCGACATCGGGTTCTCACAGTTCGGGCCGCAATTGTCTTTGCCGCAACCCTTGTCGTCGCCGAAGTCGTAGTGCAGTTCGCTGCACGGCCCGCACGGGCCCTCCAGTCCGGCAGGCCCCCACCAGTTGTGGTCGTCGCCGAACTTGAAGATACGCTTCTTGGGGATGCCTGCCTTCTGCCACAGCTCACCCGCATCGTCGTCGCTCGTGTGGATGGTGATGGCGAACTTTTCCTTTGGCAGCCCCATCGCGCCAGCCAGGCACTCCAGCGCGAACTTGATGGCGCCCTCTTTGAAATAGTCGCCGATGCTGAAGTTGCCCAGCATTTCGAACAGCGTGAGGTGTGTCGCATCGCCGACTTCGTCGATGTCTACTGTGCGGAACGACTTTTGCGACGAGGTGAGTCGCTTGTTAGGGGGTTTGGTTTCCCCGGTGAAATAAGGCTTGAACTGTACCATGCCCGCGTTGGTGAGCAGGAGCGTAGGGTCGCCGACGGGGATGAGTGACGCACTCGCGACACGCAGGTGATTTTGGCTTTCGAAGTACTTGAGGAACGCTTCCCGAATCTGATGGCCTGTCATGGTCATGGTGTGGTGGTACCGTCCAGCTTTCACTTTAGATTGCCGACGGAGGCGTGTCCTACGCCGCTCCTGGCTTGCTTAGACAATGATTGTAGTTGACCCCTAGCTACCAGTCAATTTGGGCAAGCTCGTTAAAGAGGCTCACTGGACTATAATTCCAGCACTTCACGTGGAGGCCTCCTATGGCAAAAAAGAAAGTGCTCATCACCGGCAGTTCCGGGCTCATTGGAGGTATCGTCCACCGCGGTCTGGCCGATAAATACGATATCTCCGGTGTCGACATCCGGCCTGCCGACGGTATTACAACCCGCATCGCCGACATGCGTGACCTCGACGCCATCCAACCCGCCTTCGAGGGCGTGGACGCTGTCGTAGACCTCGCGGCCATCGTGCAACAGGATAGCACCTGGGACGACGTGTACACGAACAACCTCCCCGCTACCTACAACACCTTCGAGGCCGCCCGCCGCGCCGGCGTGAAGCGCGTCGTCTTCGCCAGTTCCAACCATGCCGCCGGGATGTGGGAATTCGACCCGCCATACAAACACATCGTTGTCGGAGAGTACGAAGGTCTCGATTCCAAGACGCTCCGTCGGGTGACCGTAGACATGCCTGTGCGGCCCGACGGCCCGTACGGTATCGGCAAGACGTTCGGCGAGGCCACTGGCCGCCACTACTCCGACCAGTACGGCATCTCGGTGCTGTGTATGCGTATCGGTACGGTCAACCCCGAAGGAAGGCCGACGACCGTTCGCCAGTTCGCTACCATCCTTACCCACCCCGACCTCGTACACCTCGTGGACAGGTGCATTTCGGCGCCGGACAGCGTCCGCTTCGGCATCGTCTACGGCATTTCCAACAACACCTGGCGCTTTTGGGACATCGAAGGCGCGCGTAAACTCATCGGCTATGAGCCTCAAGACGATGGGGAACAGTGGCGTTAACTCAAGACAAAGAATAAGGCCCCTGGGAGAGGAGGCTTCCGGGGGCCTTGTGGATATACCTGCCTGGTCATTGGACGCAGCCAACCAGTGCAGTTATGAGTATTCGGTTGTTGGTTTTGTTAGGACTCTCGATATATAAAACGTGCGACTTGCCAAAATGTCAGGCGCGAATCCGACTAATTTAGTGAATCGGTAGAATTGTCGCTTTTGGGTGTAGGCGTGGGAGTTGGCGTAGACGAAACTTCTGAAGAAGCCCTGAGCAATACCTCTAGCGTTTTCGCAACGATTACACCGTCCGCTCTCACCTCGCCTTGAACCCTTACGATATCCCCCACTCGACGATTGTCGTTTAGTTTGAGTAGGTCGTCCGGAACGAGTACTACCCTATCTCCTACAAGCCAGCGGTTTGCCTGGATGCGCTCGATAGCACCCTGGAAACGTACCTCTTCTGCGACGCGCGGTGTCGCCGTCGGAGTGCGTGCTGGTGTTGGCGTTCTGGTCGTCGTGTTGTCCGAGGCGTCGCTGTCTTCCGGGGCGTTCTCTATCTGCACCGAAATCGCTGTAACGCTGCTGGTATTCGATATTCGGATAGCTCTCACTTCTGCCAAACCACCGATACGCAACACCCCATCTACCTTTGTATCGCGCGTGAGAAGGATAAGTGTGTCTTCGATGACGATGAACTGGTCGCTGACCACCTCGATTTTGCCGCGAAGCAGAACAGTTTCTCGAATCGGCTCAGGCGTTGGTGTGCGAACCACCGTAGGCGTACGGGTCGGCATAGGTGTCACACGTGGGTCCTCCGGGATTGGCGTGCGAGTGGGCGAAGGCCGCTCGACCTCCGTGGTCGAGTTGTCTACCTCAATCGCCAATGCCACGACAGTGCCATCCGCAGCCCGTAGTCCCTTGACTACTGCACGCCGTCCGACACCCAGTCTCCCGCTCACCACCGTGTTTTCGTTCATCAGCACCTGTACGCCATCGAGCGCCAGTACGTTCGAGCCCATTCGGTCAATACGCCCTTCCAGACGCACCTCCGTTCGCCCCCCGTTATCTGGTGTCGTCACTATCGTAGACTCGGGCGTGGCCGTAGGCCGGACCAACCCGACCCTCAATGCAACGAGCGTACCGTCGGAGCGCACCGACACAGCCATAACTACCGTAGCCCCAACCGCGACCTCGCCGTCTATCGCCGTCTCTCGCGTAATCGTCACCCGCTGCTCGCCCACAGTCCACTCGTCCCTCGCCATCGCTCGAACCACACCGCGTAGCTCCCGCGTCTGCACATCCGGCTCCGGCGTACGCTCAATCACAGGCGTCCTCGTGGATATGGTCGGCGTGACCGTAAGTACCGGCTCTAATCGGGCCTCGATTTCCACAGCGTCCAGCCGCCCATCGGCTCGGACAAGTGCGACCACACGAACCACGTTCCCCACCGCAAGCTCGCCCGTAACAGTGGTCTCGGAGGTGATTACTATTGTCTGATTCCGGACGACCACTCCCCGGTCGTTCGCCTGCTCGATACGCCCCGAAAACTCCACCCGCTCCTGGATGACCTGCGGACGCTGCACCGTTGCCGTCGGTTGCACCGTCCCCGGCGTGCTCACAACCGGAGTCGGCCGCACCGGATCCTTGTCTACCGGTTCCAGCGATGCCGGCTCGTCGGCGAGCACACGCACCACCGGTTTGAAGACGAACTCGTTCTGCCCTGTGACGGTGATTGAGTTTAGCCCGTCGAAGTCTAGGAACACCTTCGTCGTTTCGCCCTCGGCAACCCGGAAGGGTCGGGTAAGGCTGATGCTCCCGCTCGGTATCTCCACCGGATGCTCCACGCCGGCGATGACGACAGCGGCGTTGGTGATATTGAACCGCACCTTCGTGTACGTGCCCGCCTCGACCTGC
>JAQBWG010000161.1 GCA_027625225.1 Chloroflexota bacterium
GCGCAGCCTGGTAGCGCACTACACTGGGGGTGTAGTGGTCGCAGGTTCAAATCCTGCCGTCCCGACCAAATCATAGTCCATCACCATCCGAAAATTGCCAGAAAGCCCTGTTATTCAGGGCTTTTTTGGTTATACTGTGTCCATAGTTGTCCAGTTAAGACCGGTACAATCCAGAATAATTTACGGTATATATCTCGGTATCTCTATGCTTGAGGTGTCTTATACCGTAAATACTGTGGAGTGCATAGCATGGCCAGGCTCACCGCAACCGCCGTTGATAGAGCAAGACCAGAGAAGAAACCTTACAAGCTAGCGGATGGTGGCAGTATGTATCTGCTTGTGCACCCGTCAGGGAGTAAGTACTGGCGTTATGACTACAGTTTTGATGGGAAGCGGAAAACCTATGCTCTCGGCGTTTATCCAGACACATCGCTGGCGTCTGCGCGCAAGGCTCACCTGCAGGCCAGAGAATCGCTTGCCAGCGGCACTGATCCGGGAGGTGTAAGAAAAAGCGCCAAGCTTACTCAGCAGACTGCTGTGGTGTCGCGAATTAATTATCTTCACAGAAAATCCTGTACAGACCTCATTCCGAGATTTCCACACTTACTGGTAGCTCCAGCACTAGCCCCCCAATTTAGCTCGAACGCAGCACCCATAAGGGTTTCAGGGCACCATTCGTGATTAAACTAGAACAAATTCAACCAAACGCTTCCATTCGCGGAATTCTGCCTGACACCTTGGTCACTGTTATAAGCGCCCAGTGGTTTGGCTCACAGGCACTGGAACTCACCTACAAGACCGCTACAGGTAAGGTCGCTAACGAGTTGCTCTATCGCCACGATGAACCCCGCTTGGAAGTCGTCGAGCTGGGCCGACCCTGGAGCTTCGATGGAGATGGAGCACTCTTCCGGCTGGTATCTGAGGCCCAACGCATTCGGCTAGCCCACCTATTTGACCCTGTACTCGCGGTGCATACCTCCAATGTGGAACCTCTGCCGCATCAGATCACAGCTGTTTATGAGTCCATGCTGCCTCGCCAGCCACTACGTTTCCTGCTGGCAGATGATCCTGGTGCCGGTAAGACGATCATGGCTGGGCTGTTGATAAAGGAGTTGATAGCCCGTGGAGACCTACAGCGTTGTCTGATTGTGTGCCCAGGCAGCTTGGCTGAGCAGTGGCAGGATGAGCTCTACCGCCGCTTCAACCTGCCGTTCGAGATACTGACGAACGACAAACTTGAGTCTGCCAGAACCGGCAACTGGTTCCTTGAGACTAACTTGGCTATCGCCCGTCTCGACAAACTTTCGCGCAATGAAGACGTGCAGCAGAAGCTCCAGGCGCCGGATTGTCGTTGGGATTTAGTGGTCTGCGATGAAGCCCACAAGATGTCCGCGACAGTATTCGGAGGAGAAACTAAATACACCAAACGCTATCGTTTAGGCCAACTGCTCTCGACCGTGGCACGTCACTTTTTGCTGATGTCAGCAACCCCTCACAATGGCAAGGAGCAGGATTTTCAGCTTTTTATGGCGCTACTTGATGGCGACCGATTCGAGGGGCGATTCCGAGATGGCGTGCACACGGCGGATGTGTCAGACCTGATGCGCCGCATGGTCAAGGAAAGCCTTCTCAAATTTGACGGTACACCACTGTTCCCCGAGCGTATCGCTCACACTGTACCGTACAAACTTTCCGAGGAAGAAGCAGCCCTTTACAAGTACGTTACTGAATATGTACGTGAAGAGTTCAACCGTGTCGAGGCACTCGAAAATGACAAACGTGCTGGCACCGTTGGCTTTGCGCTTACCATCCTCCAAAGACGCCTGGCGTCATCGCCCGCGGCTATTTATCAATCTTTGCGAAGACGACGTGAACGGCTGGAAAGCAGGTTGCGTGAGTTCGAAGTGTTGCAGCGCGGTGGGAAAATACCCCAGTCCTTTGCGGCCTTACTCCCGACACTCGACAGTGAAGACTTGGAAGATCTGGATGAAGCGCCAGGCGATGAAGTGGAGGCCGAAGAGGAGCGAATTCTTGATCAAGCAACGGCCGCAGCATCCATCGAAGAGCTGCGTATAGAAATCGGAACCCTCAAACGGTTAGAGGGCCACGCGCAACGAGTACGTAACAGTGGTACAGATACCAAATGGATCGAGCTTGCCGGCTTGCTGAACGAAATCTTCTCCCCCGGACCAGTGGCTTTGAAGGTTGCTGAACCCACATCTCGATACGGCAACGGTACAGTGCCGATCCCGCAGCCATCTCCGCACCAGAAACTGGTAATCTTTACCGAGCATCGCGATACGCTGGACTATCTGGAACAGCGCATTACCACGCTACTCGGGCGCAGCAGTGCTGTTGTCATCATCCACGGCGGCATTGGCCGGGAAGCACGTTTGAAGGTACAAGAATCATTCAAACACGATCCCGAAGTGCAGGTTCTGCTGGCTACAGACGCAGCCGGCGAAGGTATCAACTTGCAGCGCGCTCATCTGATGGTGAACTACGACCTGCCATGGAATCCAAATCGGCTAGAACAGCGGTTTGGTCGCATTCACCGTATCGGCCAGACCGAGGTGTGCCACCTGTGGAACTTGGTGGCTGACGATACGCGAGAGGGTGATGTTTACCGCAAGTTGTTGGAGAAATTGGAACAGGCCCGCGCATCACTAGGAGGACAAGTGTTCGACGTGCTGGGCAAGCTACAGTTCGAGGGCAAGTCACTGCGCGATCTATTAATCGAAGCCGTCCGGTATGGAGAAAAGCCAGAGGTACAAGCATTCCTTACGACCGTAATGGATACGGCCCTTGACAGGGGACATCTCCAGGATTTGCTGGACGAACAAGTGCTTGCCCACGATGCCATGGATGCCAGCAAGGTTCAGCACATCCGTGAAGACATGGAACGCGCTGATGCTCGCCGCCTACAACCGCACTATGTCGAATCGTTCTTTCAGGAAGCCTTCAAGCAGCTGGGCGGCACCGCCAAACAACGAGAGCCACGCCGATTTGAGATAACTCATGTCCCTGCCCCAATCCGCAATCGGGACAGGCTCATTGGTATTGGTGAGCCTGTGCTGCCACGCTACGAGAGAATCGCCTTCGATAAGGCCCTGATTGCGCCGCAAGGGCAGCCACTGGCCGCTTTTGTTTGTCCCGGCCACCCGCTCCTCGATGCCGTTATCGACCTCACATTAGAGCGTAATCGCGACCTACTGAAGCGCGGCACAGTGCTAGTGGACGAGTGCGATTCCGGCACATCGCCACGCATCCTGTTCTATCTGGAGCACGCCATTCAGGATGCTGGGACCAACCGTGCGGGAGAGCGCAGAGTCGTCTCCAAACGTATGCTGTATGTGGAGCAGGATGCATTTGGCACAACGCGTCATGTTCAATACGCACCCTATCTCGACTACCGGCCGTTAGCGGCAGATGAACCCGGTATCGATGCCATTCTCGATCGACCGGAGTCCCAGTGGATTGACCGTGAGCTTGAGCAAAAAGCTCAGGGCTATGCCATCGCTCATGTGGTACCGGAACATCTGACAGAAGTACGTGATACCAAACTCAAACTTATTGCGAAGACAGAAGCCGCTGTAAAGGAGCGCCTGACCAAGGAAATCGCCTATTGGGATCATCGCGCTGAGGAACTCAAGCACCAGGAGCAAGCGGGTAAGACCAACGCCAAACTAAACTCTGGTGAGGCGCGAAAACGCGCTGACCTTCTCCAAGGGCGGCTGCAAAAGCGGCTGGCCGACTTGAAGCTGGAAGCCCAGATCTCTCCGCTACCTCCTGTGGTTCTAGGTGGCCTGCTCGTTGTTCCAATAGGCATGATCAAAGCGATGACAGGGCGCGCTGAAGGGTCATCGACTACCCCAATCGACACCCAAGCCAGTGGTGCGCGCGCCCGAGCGGTTATCATGGATGTCGAGCGCAGCCTGGGGTTTGACCCCACAGACCGTGAGTTTGAGAAACTAGGCTACGATATTGAAAGTCGAATCCCTGGCACCGGGAAACTGCGCTTTGTCGAGGTGAAGGGGCGGGTCTCCGGGGCACCAACCATAACGGTTACTCGCAATGAAATTCTCTATTCTCTTAACAACCCCGAAGATTTCATCCTCGCGATTGTTGAGTTTCTTGACGCTGACTCACACCAAGTTCATTACCTCAGAAACCCATTTACACGGGAGCCTGATTTTGGTGTTACCAGTATCAATTATAACTTTTCAGAATTGATCGCCAGATCAGGAAACCCCTCATGATTATTGGGAAGAAACTTATCGAAGTCGCGCTACCCCTCGCAGCCATTAATAAGGCATGTGCGCGGGAGAAGTCAATCCGCCATGGGCATCCGAGTACGCTGCATCTTTGGTGGGCGCGGCGTCCACTTGCAGCGGCGCGTGCGGTAATTTTTTCACAGATGGTCGATGACCCATCGGCTTATGTGGATGTACTCCGAAGTGACCCGAAGCTGCACCGTAAGGCAGAGTCCGCTCTGAAGGCACGGATGAAATTGTGGGAGGAGGCACGGGCGCTCGCTGAACGAGCCAAGGGCACAACCATGACAGTCCTGGAGCCCGGCCCGGCACCGACCATTGATGACATGCTGGCAGATCTGGAACGCCAGCGGCTCTTCAAAATCATCGAAGATCTAGTGCTGTGGGAGAACACGACCAACGAGACGGTGCTGCAGGCGGCGCGCGACGAGATCTGGGCGAGCTGG
>JAQBWG010000162.1 GCA_027625225.1 Chloroflexota bacterium
CTGACATCGTGCATTGTCGGTATGCGACCGCCGTGGCAATTCTTTCATAAAAATCAAACGCCCCGATGTGACATCGGGGCGTTCAAATTAGTGACGCAGTGGCTTAAAGGCTGGAAGCTGCCGGAATAGGTTGGCTGCGGTGCAGGTGGTTACCATCCGATTCCCAGCTTGTGACCTGGATGGAATTTTTAAATGCCCGGATGACGCCGCACAC
Organism: Chloroflexota bacterium; assembly: GCA_027625225.1. Classification (GTDB taxonomy): domain Bacteria; phylum Chloroflexota; class Dehalococcoidia; order Lucifugimonadales; family VGZR01; genus VGZR01. Next base: position 215 of record JAQBWG010000162.1, read on the forward strand.
CTTGCATACTCCGTTGCTGGTGGGACCATTAGGGCTTTCAATAACCCAATGGTGGCAACAATCAGATTCCTCTTCTTCGACTTCCTCCGCCTCGACAACCTCAACTGATGCGTCTATTTCCTGCATATTCATCCCCTCCCCTGGTGATGAAACCCGCCAAGTTCCGCTGTCTAGCCTCGTTGCTCTATCGGTGTGTACACCAAGTCATGGGGGCCAACATACTGAAGCAGTGGGCGAAGCAGGATGTTCGCTTTCTGTTGCTCCAGAATCTGGACCACGTACCCAGGGACTCGGGCAATAGCAAATATTGAAATGAACAGGTCTTCAGGGATGCCTAGTAGGTAGTAGACAGAGCCTGACCAAAAGTCGACGTTCACGCAGATGCCGCGCTCCGCATACGGCCGCATCTGCTCTTCGACCTTACTTAGGATCTGGAACCACTGCGGCTCGCCCTTCTTTTCTGCGAGAACCCTCGAACCCTCTCGCAGGTGCCGCGCGCGCGGATCCTCCGCCCTGTACACGGCGTGACCGAAGCCCATGATCTTCTCACCACGCTCACGCTTCCCAGCCAGGTAGGTCTCGACGTTAGCATCGTCGCCGATCTCCAGCGCCATCTTCATCACGCCTTCAGCGGCACCGCCGTGCAGCGGTCCCTTCAGCGTCGATACGCCCGTCACAACCGCGCCGTGGAGGTCGGCTAAAGTGGAAGCCGTCACACGCGCCGCGAACGACGAAGCGTTCGAACCGTGGTCTAGGTGAACGATAAGGTCTTTACCCATCAACTCCGTGGTGTCGTCGTCGGGTTTCTCACCAAGGAGCATGTAAAGGAAGTTACCTGCGTGGTTGAGGGAAGAATCTGGGTCGAGAGGTTTTTCGCCGATGCGGATGCGGTGGTGCGCCGCCACGATGGTTGCCGCCTGCGCGGATATCTTGATTCCCTTGCGCAGGGTCGCCTCATGAGAGACGTCGTCCACCTCAGGCTCGAACGCTGCCAGCGCCGAAAGCGCCGTCCGCAGGACGTCCATCGGGTGAGCGTCCTTGATGGTTGCGATGATCGTAAGCACCTCGGCCGGAATTGCCCTAGATGCCCGCAGGGCCTTATCGAAGCCGTCGAGCTCTTTCTGGGTGGGTAGAGCGCCGTACATCATCAGATACACGGTTTCCTCGAAGGTCGACTTCTCAGCCAGGTCGTGGATGTCATACCCACGATAAATCAGACGACCGATGTCGCCGATTACGTTGCTGGACTCGGTGTTGTCGAAGAAAACGTCCCGAAGACCGCGGTGCAGTTCAACCTGCTCGACCATACAAACCCCTCCGGAGCATTGTGCCTGTCCAACCCATAAAAAAGCCGCGACGTTGGCCGCGGCGATGCTCTACGCGGGCTAGAGCCTGGGAACATCCGCGCCGATGTCCCTTGCCTTCTGCCTTCGTTTTTGGAACGGAGACAGCGACAAATCGGGGCCAGAGTAGCATTGGCAAACTTGGCATGTCAACGAAGATTTACCCGGTTGCAAATACCCGTCGCATCTAGTCGTACAACGGGACACCTCTAGCGGTTTCACACACGCGTGACGCACCCGAGGTTCAATGAGCGATCCTTCACACCACAAGGCCATCTGGTTCACCTGGTAAGACTTCGCAACAAGGAGGAATCGGTTAAACGTGATTCTCGTGAACGGTGAACCAGCCTTGTAAAGCGCATCGTTGTGCGGAAAAAACGGTTTGACACCCCCCCCGCGCCGAGCGTACGCTAGTAGGGTGCATTTGAGCATACAGACAGGGCTGAATCGGTGCGTCGGTTCGACGCATTTCAGCCTTTCCCTTACGAATTCGGCAGTTGAGTTGGAGGAACCTGGCAATGGCCGGCGGCAATGAGATCGTCGTCCGATTTGCTGGGGAAGGCGGGCAAGGCGTCGTAACGGCGGCAGAGATGCTGGCCCGAGCGGCGACAGGGGTCGGCTATCACGCCCTCACCTTCGCCACGTTCCCCTCGCAAATCTTGGGCGGACCCACTTGGACCCAAGCTCGAGTATCCCGTTTTCCTGTGCATAGTCCCGGGGATTCTGTAGATATCCTGATCGCTTTCAACGATTACGCGTACCAAGAGCATCGTTCTGATGTTCGTGCTGGCGGCGTGATTCTTCTTGATCCCGCGGTCACCCCGGATCCGTCCGATACCAACCATCGTTGTATCACTGTTCCCTTCGATCAGCTAGCCAAGCAGACCGGTGAAGCCCGTGCTGCCAACATGGTGGTCATGGGAGGGCTTTCCCGCCTGATTGACATGCCCATCGAGTTCTTCAAGGACTTCGTTGCCGCGAGGTTCTCGGGGCGCGCGGGGGTGGTTGAGGCCAACCATATGGCGCTCGACCTAGGGCTTGCTCACCTCGCCGATGAAGAGCCTATCGCCAACCTCACGGCTCCAGACCGGCCCGACTACGACCAGCTATTCATAAAGGGCAACGACGCGATCTCGATCGGAGCGATCCACGCAGGCATCGAAACCTACATCTGATACCCGATTTCGCCCGCGACTCCAATCTTGGTTTACCTCGAACGCAACCTCGTCGGCGAAGGCAAGGTTGCGATTCAGGCCAGCTCCGAGATCGAGTCGATCACCGGCATCCTTGGCGCTGGCTTCGCTGGCAAAAAGACGATGACCGCGACCTCCGGCCCCGGGTTCACCCTGATGGCAGAAGGCATCGGACTTGGTTGGATGGCCGAGATTCCTCTCGTCGTCGTCGACGTTCAGCGCGGTGGCCCAGCCACCGGACTGCCGACCAAAACCGAGCAATCCGACCTACTGACCGCGATATCACCCGCCCACGGCGATTCCCGCATGCCGGTGATCGCACCTGGGACTGTCGAAGAATGCTTCTACGCCTCCGTCATGGCATTCAACTGGGCCGAGCGCTACCAAGGCCCGGTCATGTTGCTCTCCGAGCACTCGCTCGCGGAGCGCGCTCAGAACATACCGAGACCCGACCTTAGCAAAGTACCCGTGGAAAATCGGGATGTCTATACCGGCAACAACGGCTACCTGCGGTACGAAGCTAAGGGGATATCGCCGATGCCGGTACCCGGCAAGCCTGGCGCGTATGTCGCCAACGGCTCCGAGCACGACGTCTTCGGCGACACCACGCATCTGCCCAAGTACCACGTCCACATGACGGAACGCCGCTTCGGCAAGCTCGAGCTGCTTGAGGACGGCGACTACGAAGCCGAGAACACCAAGGCCAAAATTGCGGTCATGCCCTGGGGTGGATCGAAGGGATCGGTCTTCGAGGCCTACGAAGCGCTCAAAGCAGAAGGGGTCGACCTCGGCTGGTATTACACAATGTTCGTCAGCCCGCTTCCGGCGAAGATGCTTGAGGAGCTGAAGTGCAAAGACCTCGTCGTCGTCCCGGAACTCAACTACCAAGGCCAGATGGCCATGGTTCTCCGTTCGCTTGGGGTCAAGGCAGAAGCCATCACGCTGTACACGGGTCTGCCATTCGGCGCCAAAGAACTTGCGGGCCGCATCAAACAATTACTCGCCGAGAAGGGCGAGCGCACGGGAGCCGCTAAGGCATGAGCGAAAAGAACCCCGAATACGATTTTCTGTGGTGCCCCGGATGCGGAGACTTCGGCGTCCGTAGGGCGATTGAATTCGCCATGGAAGACCTTAATGTCAAGAACGAAACCCCGATGGCAAGCAACGTAGTCATCGCCGGTATCGGGTGTTCAGGGAACACCGTCCACCTACTCGAAGGTGAGCAGCCATACGGCTTCCACGGTATCCATGGTAGGTCGTTGCCGATAGCGATGGGCGTGAAGATGTCCAGCCCAGAGCTCAACGTCGTGGTGGTCGCTGGCGACGGGGACTTCTTGAGCATCGGCATGGAGCACATCGCCCCGCAAGCAGCAAGAAACGTCAACATCACCGCCGTCATCATGGACAACGGAGTCTATGGCCTCACCAAGGGCCAGGCGTCCCCGACGACCGTACAGGAAACCGTGACGAGTTCATCGCCTTGGGGCAAGCTCGAACAGCCAGTGAACCCGCTCGACCTATACCTCACCCTCGGGGTGACGTACATCGCGTCAGGCTATTCGGTCAAACCCAAGGATCTGGCGAAACTCGTCCTCCGTGGCATGGAGCACCCTGGCTTCTCCATCATCCACGTCGCGTCCCCATGCACGACGTACAACGACACGTTCGTTCAATTGAAGGGGAGCGCGAAGCAGGGCATCGACCCGTCCGCATGGGCCATCCCTGAAGGCCATGACGCATCAGACCGAGACGCGGCTCGCGGGATCATCGCCAAGGGCGGCGTTCCACTCGGCGTGGTCTACGAGGACAACGATCGTCCTTCATTTGACGAGCAATTCACGATGATCAGAAGCACCCACAAGCAGAAGAGCGCCGAGGAACTCCTGAGCGCCT
>JAQBWG010000163.1 GCA_027625225.1 Chloroflexota bacterium
GCCTATACGGATAATCTTCCCCTTCAACTTTTCGTGCCCCCCTGCCAGCACAACGCCGCGCTCCCGCATCGCCGACAGCAGCTTTACCCCGTCAACGCCTTCGGGCACCCGCACCGCTGTCACCGTATCCGACGCAGCCGCCTCCACCGGGAACAATGCCAGCCCCAGCGCCTTCACCTGCCTACGCACATTCGCCGCCACCGATGCATGCCGTTCGTACACCGCGCCCAAGCCCTCATCGAGAAGTTGTTTGAGCGCCTTGTCCAGCGCGAAATACACCGATAGCCCCGGCGTAAACGGAGGCTGCCCAATCTCAAAATAGTGTTGATACTGCGAAAGGTCGAAATAATACCGTGGCATCGTTGACGACGCATGCGCCTTCCACGCCCGCTTCGAGAAACTGACGAACGCCAGTCCCGGCGGTAGCATCCACCCCTTCTGCGACGCCGTCGCCACCACGTCCAGATCCCACGCATCTGTTCGCACGGGCACCGACGCCACACTGCTCACGCCATCCACCAGAATCAGCGCATCCGACTCGCTGCGTATCGCCTTCGCCAGCGCGCCGAGGTCGTTCTGCACACCTGTAGACGTCTCGTTGTGCGTCACCAGCACCGCCTTATATTTGGCCTGCTTCACCGCCTCGCGCACCCTGTCCGCATCGGCCGCCTCGCCCCACTCGAACGCCAGCCGCGTCACCTCCGCACCGTACCGCTCCGCAATCTCCCCGTATCGGTCGCCGAACGAACCCACCGTCACGCACAGCACCTTGTCTCCCGGCGACAGCGTATTCACCACTGTCGCCTCCATCGCGCCCGTACCCGACGCCGTCATCGTGTACACATCACCCTTCGTCTCGAACACCTGCTTCACGCCGTCCGTGATGCGGAACAGCATGTCCTTGAACTCCGGCCCGCGGTGATTGATCATCGGATGGGCCATCTCGGCCAGGATGTCTTCGGGGACGGGGATAGGCCCGGGGATACGCAGATTCACAGTCGCAAACTCCATACAAAAAAGATAAGTGGTCTACCGGAAATAGTAGCACAGGAAACGTTCGAAAGAGAGGTTTGAGAAAAGAGCCGCCGCCGCTTGGTAGACGGGCGCAAACGCCGCCGTTACTTCGCCGCCAGCCGCACGAATTTTCGCTTCCCCGCCTTCAGCAGCCCGCTCGCCTTCAACGACTCCGCCGGCCCGTCCGACTCCAGCCGCGCCCCGTCCACCTCCACCGCGCCCTGTTCGATGAGCCGCCGCGCCTGCCCCACGCTCGGCGCCAGCCCCGCCGCTGCAATCACGTGGCTTATCTTCATATTCGCCAGCTCGTCTTTGGACGGCAGCACGAACGTCGGGATGTCATCCGGCAGCTCCTTGCGCTGCACCGTACGCTCGAACCCCGCCTCCGCCGCCTCCGCCGCATCTTTGTCATGGAACTGCGCCACCAGGTCACGCGCCAGCCGCTTCTTGAACTCCATCGGGTTCACCGAGCCGCCCTGCACCGCCTGTCGTATGTTTGCAAGCTCCTCGTCCGGGATGTCCGTCAGCAGTTCGAAATACAAGCCTATAAGGTTGTCCGGCAGTGACATCGCCTTCCCGTAAATCTCCTCCGGAGCTTCGGCCACCCCGATGTAGTTCCCCAGGCTCTTGCTCATCTTCTTCGTGCCGTCCGTACCCGTCAATATCGGCACCAGGAAGCACTGTTGTGGACGCTGCCCCGACATACCCTGCAAGTCACGTCCCACCAAAAGGTTGAACTTCTGGTCCGTGCCTCCGAACTCCACGTCCGCCTCAATCATCACCGAGTCGTACGCCTGTAATAACGGGTATAGCAGTTCTGTGATGGCGATGGGTTGGTCCGAGCCGTACCGTTTGGCGAAGTCCTCACGGGCCAAGAACTGTGCCACCGTGAACTTGCTCGTCAGCCGCAGCACATCTTCCAGCGAAAATTTGCCGAACCACTCGCTCTGCCACCGAACCTCCGTCTTCGACCTGTCCACCACCGTGAAGAACTGCGCCATGTACGTCTCCGCGTTCGCCTTCACCTGCGCCGCGGTGAGCATCGGACGCGTCGCCGACCGGCCGCTCGGGTCGCCTATCTGCGCCGTCCAGTCGCCCACGATGAGGATAAGCTTATGCCCCAGGTCTTGCATCTGCCGCAACTTCCGCAAGCCCACCACATGGCCCAGGTGAATGTCCGGTGCGCTGGGGTCGAACCCCATCTTCAGACGTAACGGTTTACCCGCCTTGAGTAGGGCAGCAAACTCCGCCTCGGAGATGATATCCGCCACGCCTCGTTTTAATAACTTCGGGTCTTCCCAAGGATTCACGCCTATGTCTCCGTCTCAACTTTGAAAGTCTTTGGAAGAGCGCGAGAAAGCTTTTCTACAGAAAAGTTTCTCGCGCTAATTCTCTTTCAATCTCTAATTTCGTGCTCTAAGAGCTTTTTTCGTTTGGTCTACATCCTCGTCGACTTGACGTTGCAGGTCTTCCACCTTCTCGTACTTCACCTGGTCGCGCAGCCGCCGGACGAACTCCAGTTTCAGTGGTTTATCGTATAGGTCGCCGTTAAAGTCTAGCAGGAACGGCTCGATAGTTCGTGTTTTGTCCTCGAACGTCGGATTCGTTCCAATGCTTGTCGCTGCCATATGCCGTCCGGCTTCAACGTGCCCCCACGCCGCATATATTCCGTCACCCGGCACGATAAGCCCCTCAGTGGGTCTTAGGTTAGCTGTTGGGAATCCCAGGCCCTTGCCCCGTCCACTTCCGTGTACCACCGTGCCTGGCAGCGAGAAGTTCCGTCCCAGCAGCTTGGCCGCGGTTTCCAGGTTGCCGTCGGTCAACGCCGCCCGTATCGCCGTACTGCCGATGACCCGGCTCTCCTCTGTCAGCGGCTCCACCACCGATACCCCGAATCCCATATCCTTGCCCAGGTTCCTGAGCGTCGCAACGTCCCCCTCCCGTCGGTGTCCCATCGCGAAGTCCGGCCCCACCACAAGCTCCCGCATCCCCAATTGCGTTTGCAACAACTCCACGAACGCCCGCGCCTTCAATCGTGACAGGTCAATGTCAAAAGTGACGGGAACCACCTCGTCAACAGCAAGCTGGCGCAAGAGCCGTAACCGCTCTTCAAGGGTAGTGAGATAGCATGGTTCGAAGTTAGGGTCGAGGACGTGCGACGGATGTAGTTTGAACGTGAGAACGATGGACGAGCGCTTCTCCGCCTTCGCCCGTTTCGATAACTCGGAGATGAGATGTACATGACCGCGATGCACACCATCGAACACACCGATGGTCACCGCCGAGGTCGTTTCCTTCGATACTTTCGGCAACTCGTTCGCGATATTCATCGTGTTCTCAACACTTCCATTACTTTCAGGGGAGGGCAGGGATACCGGCCCTCACAAAAACGGCCCCTGGTCTCGATAGGCCAGGGGCCGCTGTCTGTTTCAATTTACGGGACTTCACTCGAGCGCATGAAGCAAAAGACTCGGCCTTTACCCTATCACGACACCCTGTAATGCCGACTGTATAGCCTTCACCTGCCGCATCAGTTCTGCGAAATTCTCGAACGTCAGCGACTGCGCTCCGTCTGACCGCGCGGTGTCCGGGTTCGGGTGCACCTCGATGATGAGGCCGTGCGCCCCGGCGGCGACCGACGCCCGTGCCAGCGGCGTAACCAGGTACCATTTGCCTGTCCCGTGGCTTGGGTCGGATACTATCGGTAGATGGCTCAGCCGTTGGATGGCCGGTATCGCGTTGATGTCCATCGTGTTGCGGGTGAACGTCTCGAATGTCCGGATGCCCCGCTCGCAGAGGATGACTTGGTTGTTTCCGCCAGCCATGATGTACTCGGCAGCCAATAGCAGGTCCTCGTAGGTACCCGAGAAGCTGCGCTTGAGCATCACCGGAGTGCGTGTTTTGCCTGCCTCGTCCAAGAGAGGGTAGTTCTGCATATTGCGTGCACCGATTTGCAGCACGTCTGTGTACTTGGCCACAAGCTCGACATCGCTTGGCGACATGACCTCGGTGATAATGGGCATTCCCGTCGCCTCACGGGCCGTGGCCAGGATTTTCAATCCGTCCTCGCCCATGCCCCGGAAGCTGTAGGGAGACGTGCGGGGTTTGAACGCGCCGCCTCGCAGCACCGTTGCACCCGCTGCCTGTACTGCCTTTGCCGTTGACAGCACCTGCTCCTCGCTCTCCACCGCGCACGGGCCTGCGAACACGACGAAATTATTTCCGCCTATCTTCACGCCCGCCTTGCCGATGGTTACCACGGTGTCGCCCGCGCTGAATTCACGGCTGGACAACTTGTACGGCTTGCTGATTCGGACGACTTCACTCACGCCATCCATAACCTCTAGTTCGTTTTGAAGCTCAGGCGCGATCGGCCCGATAACCCCGATGACCGTCCGCTCCACACCCTTCGACAGGTTGCCCTTCAGCCCTCTGTCCGTAAGGTGCTTGATAACGGCGTTTACTTGCCCTTCGGTTGACCCTTGTCCCATCACGACGATCAAATTAGTAGCCTCCGTGAACTCCCGATATATCCCATGCTCTTAGCTAGCCTCCTC
>JAQBWG010000164.1 GCA_027625225.1 Chloroflexota bacterium
GCGTTCGAGTTCCTTGAGGCGGATGTCGTCCGCGCGCTTCTGCAGCTCCTTGACGGCTGAGACGGCCTCCTGCGACTCCCACCAGAGGGTGAATTTCGCAAGTTCTTCTTCCACGATGGCTTCGGCGTCTCCTGCTGCGGCTTTGCGCAACTGAAGGTTTTCTTCGGCGATGGCGGATAGGTCGTATATGTTGTAGAGGCGGACGTTTTCCACATCTGCCGCTTGCGGCTCGACGTTGCGGGGCACACCCAAATCCATGACGAATAACGGCTTGTCGGCGCGACGGTGCATGGCTTCGGTTATATCCGATACAGACATCAGGTTGGAGACCTCGGTCGCGGTGATGACCACGTCGGCAGTATCCAGATAGCGGGGCATGTCCTCGAAGGGCACGGCCTCGGCGGCGAGTTCGTTGGCAAGCTCGACGGCGCGTTCGTGGGTCCGATTGGTGACGGTGAGCCTGCCTACGCCTGCGGTACGGAGGGCCTTGGCTACGAGTCGGCCTGCTTCGCCCGCGCCTACGAGGAGGACGTGGAGTCGGGCGAGGTCGCCCAGTTCGCGCTGCACGAGGCGAACGCCTGCGAAGCTGACGGAGAGGGCGTTGCGTGAGATATCGGTCTCGTCGCGGACGCGCCGTCCGGAGCGTATGGCGCCATGGAAGAGACGGGAGAGCGGCACCTGGACGCGGTGGGCATCGGAGCTGGCGCTGAGCGCGTTGCGTACCTGTCCGAGAATCTCGGATTCGCCGAGGATGAAGGAGTCGAGTCCGGCCGCTACCTGGAAGAGGTGACGGGCGGCGTCGGTATCCTGCTCGGTGTACAGATGGGGTGCGAGGGTGTCGGGGTCCAGTTTATGATAGCCGGCGAGGAAGTCGAGAACGGTGCCGGTGGTCTTGGTCGGATTGGGGGTGGTGGTATAAATCTCGGTGCGGTTGCAGGTGGAGACGATGATGGAGTCGCCAGCGCGCTTGCGCAGGGCGGGGAGTGCTTCTTCGAGTTGATTGTGTGAAAAGGAGACGCGTTCGCGTACTGCGAGGGGGGCGGAGTTGTGACTGAGACCTACGAGCAGGATGTGCAAGATGCCTGCGTCCTTCCCTGAATGACTACGGCCGACGCACGGCTATCGGGCTGCGCGGTCGGCATGGGTGGGTGGTTAGGCCCGTGCGTTCTTGTACTCGGTGCGGAGGCAACGGGTGCAGATGTTGACCTTTTGGGGCTGCCCATCGCGTATGATGGTGGCCTTCTGCACGTTCGGCTCCCACTTGCGGCGGGTGTGCCGCTTGGAATGGCTTACGTTGAAGCCGGTCTGCTTTCTTTTGTCGCAAATAGAGCACTTAGCCATGTTTTTTGACCCGCATTTTATATGTACAGTAGAATTCGAGTCGCGCAAACGCGCGCGAATCCCTTTGTGATGGACAGAACAAAGATAACACACCAATCAAGCCCTGACAACAGAATTCGAAGTGCGGCTACGTATGTGCCGCCGCGTAAGCTTGCGCGCCTGGACGGGAGTCATCTGAAGCGGATGATTGCGGGGGCGACGGCGATGGTGGCGGCGAACGTGGAGCAGGTGAACGCGCTGAACGTGTTTCCGGTGCCGGACGGCGATACGGGGACGAACATGCACCTGACCATCCGCGAGGTGGCGGCGGCGGCGCACAAGGTGGCGGGCGGGTCGGCGTCCGATGTGGCGAAAGAGATGGCGTCGCGGGCGCTGCGCGAGGCGCGGGGGAACAGCGGGGTGATTCTGTCGCAGTTCTTCAAGGGCGTCGCGCAAGGGCTGGAGGGGCTGGACGACTTCGGCGCGAACGACTGGGCGCGGTGTCTGCGTTTGGCGACGGAGCATTCGTACAAGGCGGTGGGCAATCCGGTGGAGGGGACGATGCTGACGGTTATTAGGGAGGCGGCGGAGAAGGCGGAGGAACAGGCGTCGCGCAGCCGTACGGTGGTCACGCTGCTGGATAAGGTGTGTGCGCAGGCACGGGATGCGGTGAAGCGCACGCCGACGATGCTGGAGGTGCTGCGTCAGGCGGGCGTGGTTGACGCGGGCGGGTACGGGCTGTTTTTGGTGCTGGAGGGCGCACGACGGGAGCTGTCGGGGGAGGAGGGCGCACCGAAGAAACTCAGCGTTCCGGGTATGGGCAAAGTGGACGGGGTTCTCGGCAAAGTGGCGGAGGAGTTCCTGGAGCATTCCAGCTATGAAATGTACGGATTTTGTACGCAATTTCTTATCACCGACGGAAGCCTGGATGTTGACGAAATCAGGGCGGCGGTAGAGACGATGGCGAAATCGACGGTGGTGGTGGGGGATGCGAAGGCGGTGAAGGTGCACGGGCATACGGAGAATCCGGACGCTCTGGTGGCGTACGGGGAGTCGCTGGGTACGCTGAGCCAGGTGAGCGTGCAGGATATGGACGAGCAGAAGCAGGGGTTTACGGCGATGCACAGGGAACGCCCTGCGGAAAAGAAGGCTATCGGGTTGGTGGTGGTGGCGAGCGGAGACGGCCTGCGGAAGCTGTTCGAGAGCCTGGGCGCGGATGTGGTGGTGAGCGGCGGCGATACGATGAATCCGAGCGTGCAGGATATCGCGGACGCGGTGGCGGCGTGTCCGTCGGATACGGTGGTGGTGCTGCCGAACAATAAGAACATCGTGACGACGGCGAGACAGGCGTGCGAGGTGTGCGACAAGGCGGTTCTGGTGGTGCCGTCGGTGACGATTCCGCAGGGGGTGTCGGCGGTGCTGAACTACAGCCAGCAGAAGTCGCCCGAGGCGAACGCGGCGGACATGGAGCGGGCGCTGGGCGATGTGCGGAGCGTGGCGGTGACGGATGCGACGCGGTCGGTGGAGCTGAACGGTGTGCAGGTGGAGCTGGGTCAGAAGATCGGGCTGGTAGACGGCGAGGTGGTGACGGCGGGCGAGGATGTTGTCGAGGTGCTGACGGCGGCGCTAACGAAGGCGGAGGCCAGTGAGGATGCGCTGGTGACGCTGTACAGGGGCGCGGGACGGTCGGAGGCGCAGGGCGAAAAGGACGCGGCGGCGTTGCGGGAGGCGTTTCCGGAGGCGGAGTTCGAGACGGTGTACGGGGGCCAGGCGCACTATTACTACCTGGCGTCGGTTGAATAAGGCTATGAGTCGGGGCAGAAGGAGACTGATATGACGGTACGGGTGGTGACGGACAGCCTCGCGGATTTGCCGCCGGGGCTGGCGAAGGAGATGGGCATCGAGGTGGTGCCGCTGTACGTGCGGTTCGGGGACGAGGAGTTCAAGGACGGGGTGACGCTGTCGCCGGATCAGTTCTACGAACGGCTGACCGAGGGGAAGGACTTTCCCAAGACGGCGGTGCCAGCCATCGGTGAGTTCACGGAGGTGTACGAACGCGTGGGCAAGGGCGCGGACGGCATCGTGTCCATCCACATATCGTCCAAGGTCAGCGGCACGTTCAACTCGGCGCAGCAGGGAGCGAAGGAGGCCAAGGTGGAGTGTCCCATCGAGGTGGTGGACTCGTTGCAGGCGTCCATGGCCATCGGACTTATCGTGCTTGCGGCGGCGCGCGCGGCGAAGCGGGGCGACGGCTTCGAGGAGATGGTGAAGCTGGTGCAAGGCTCGGTGTCGCGGGCGCACTGCCTGACGCTGATGGATACGCTGGAGTATCTGGAGAAGGGCGGGCGCATCGGGAAGGCGGCGGCGTTGCTGGGGTCGCTGCTGAGCTTCAAGCCGATGGTGGGTCTGCGGGACGGCGAGGTGCACTCGTTCGACAAGCCGAGGACGCGGGCGAAGGGCATCGCCAAGTTGAAGGAGTTCGTGGAGCAGCACTCGCCGGTAGAGGCGATATGCGTGATGCACGCGACGGCGCCGGAGGAGGCGCAGCGGCTGTGCGAGGAGTTGCAGGCGATGGTGGGCGGCGACACGCCGGTGATATCGAGGTACGGGCCGGGGTTGGGCACGTACGTAGGGCCGGGCGGTCTGGGCGTCGGGCTTATCGAAGCGCCGAAGAAGTCCTAGAATGGGGGCATGACTTCCCGAAGCCAGCCGTCACCTCAACGTAAGCCAGCGGGACGACCGCGCGATTCGAAGCTGGACGCGCTGGCGAAAATCCTCAAGCTGGAAGAGAGCAAGGGTTTCAGCGACAAGGCAGTGGGCGGCGGCCTGGACAAGTTTCTCAATCTGTGGGCGGCGGAACTGCGCCCGGTGCTGGGCGACATCGGGTCGTACTCCGAACTGGACGTCGAGACACGACGAGCGTGGATGACGAAGGCGTTGCAGGCGCTGGAGAATGCGCCGCAGGGTTCCGACGCATCGGTTACACCAGTCCCCGCAAAACCCATCCCCAAAGCGAAAGCGGCTCTCAAGTCCGGGGTGCGACGTCCTGCGAAGGCCGCGCGTCCTGCCAAGAAGTCCGCCGACAGCACGCCGCTCAAGCTGACCGATGGCGTGGACAAGCTGTACCGGATGCGGTCGGACCACGCCGACAAGCTGGAGAAGCTGGGCATCGTCACCGTACGCGACCTCATCTACCACTTTCCATTCAGGCATAAC
>JAQBWG010000165.1 GCA_027625225.1 Chloroflexota bacterium
GGCGGTGTACCTGTGGGAGTCGCTGGCGCCGATTCCTAGGGCGTGAAGAGTTCCGACTCTGCAAGGAGCTTGGATACTCCCTGGCCTCCGGCGAGTAGAACCTTTCCATTCGCCAGCACGATTGCGGGGAAGCGGTAACGGGAGAGGTTCATACTGCTCGCCCGCGACCAGGTTCCCGATGAGGGGTCGTATATCTCCGCGGTGGAGAGGTTGCCGATTCCGCCCGCCACGAGCACACGACCGTCGCTCAACAATATAGCGCTGTGGTCGCCGCGGGGGTCCGTGGTGCTGCCGGTGACGGTCCAAGTGTCGGCGACGGGGTCGTATATCTCAGCGGACGTCTTTTTGCCCCGACCGCCCACGATGAGCACGGTTCCGTCCTGAAGAAGGGTCGCGGAGTGAGACGCACGGGCCACGTTCATATTGGATACGGCCGTCCATGTGCCGGTGGCAGGGTCGTACACTTCGGCGGAATTCAGATAGGGGCCATCGAGCCTACCACCGCCGGTCACTAGGACACGACCGTCTTGCAGGATTGTCGCGGTGTGATAGATGCGGACGGTTGACATGGGCGCGGCGACCGTCCAGGTGTCGGCTGCGGGGTCATAAATCTCGACGGTTGCGAGGACGACATAGAGCGCGCCTTCGCCGCCGGTTACCATCACGCGGTCGTCGGGGAGCACGACCAGGCCGTATTCGTCCCGTGCTTCGTTGAGGGACGCGGCGGCTGACCATTCGCCGGTGGCGGGGTTCCACACGTCCACATCGCTCTGGGCTTCGCGTCCGCTGCTCAGACCGCCGGGAACAAGCACACGACCGTCGGGGAGCACGGCCAGGCTGAAGGCGCTGCGGGCGAAGAGCATGGTGCCCGTCCAGTCCCACAGTCCGGTCGCGGGGTCGTATAGCTCGGCGGAATCACTCATGGCGCCGAGCTGGCCGGACGCGGTCTTTTTACCGCCCGCGGCAAGTACACGACCGTCCTGAAGACGGACGGCGGCGTGGAAGGAGCGTCCTTCCTTCATATCGCTGGCGCGCTCGAACTTGCCCGGGGCGTTCGAGGTCTGGCCTCCGGAGGCGACGGTTGCGGTCGGGGAGCCGCCGGTTGGACTCTGGGGGGAACTGCTGCAGGCGGCGAGTCCCAAAACCAGCATAAGTGCGATAGCCATGACGAAAAGCGGGGCCATCCTCCACCTCCCTGAAACTACATCACGCATGTCCGGCTGTCTCCTTAGTTGGCTTGATACTCGCCTATATTGTCTATTGTGTTGAGTGTACCATGTGAGAAAATAGGATTGTTTTTGCTGAGGTTTTCGAGGTGTTGGAGAAGAACTCACCACCAATTCAGCGCCCTCGTTTGAGAGGCTACGTTCACCTGCTGGCGGCGATTGTTTCTCCTTTTGCCTGTGCCGCCCTTATCCTCATGTCGGACCACCCCCGTTCCATCATCGGGGCTGTCTTTTTCGGTATATCTGTGATTCTGTCTTATTCCGCCAGTTCGGCGTACCACCTGCTGAGATGGCGCGGTCTTCGACGCCTTGACCACGCGATGATTTATGTCCTCATCGCAGGTACGTATACCCCGTTCACCCTGCAGGCGCTGAGCAACGCCTGGGGCATACCAATCCTTTCGGTTGTATGGGCGCTGGCGGGTATCGGGTTCGTGGTGAGCATTGCGTACGTCGGTAAGCTGCGGTGGGTGAGGACAGGGCCGTACCTGATACTGGGATGGATTGGAATCATTCCTATATATGCCCTGTGGCAGAACGTGCCGGTTACCGCGTTCGTTCTGCTACTGGTAGGCGGTGTTATCTATTCTCTGGGTGGCCTCGTGTATGCGTCACGACGGCCCAACCCGGCTCCATCGATTTTCGGTTACCACGAGATTTTCCACACGATGACGGTGGCAGCGACGGCTGTTTTCTACTTCGTTGTCGCCCGCTACATCCTGACGCTCTAAGACTTGCGGGCGCGAACGAGCAGGAAGGTGGGGCGACGCCATTCGTCGGGCCAGTCGGGGTGGTCTTTAATCCACTGTTCGCTGGCGACGGGCTCGATGACGCGCTCGACGGCCAGTCCGGCGTCCACCAGACCGTTGATGAACGTGGCAAAGGTGCGGTGGGCCTTGCGGACACCGTCCACGAACCAGTTCTCCTCACGCAATTCTTCGGTGGCGTAACGGTCGACCGCCCAACGCGGGCCGTCGTCGCCGGACACCCAGCCGTCACCGGGAAGGCGGCCGGTGAAGATGGGGTGCTCCGTGGAGTAGACGAGTACGCCGCCGGGGGTGAGCCAGTCGGCGATTCGGGAGACGAGCGCGGCGTAGTCTTCGACGTAGTGGAAGGCAAGCGAGCTGACGACGAGGTCGAAGCTGGCGGGTTGGAAGGCGGCGGTCTCAAGAGCGTCGCGCTGGTAGGTGACACTGGGGTGTGCCCACTTTTCGCGGGCGAGGGCAAGCATCTTCTCGGAGAGGTCTACGCCGACGACGCTGGCTGCGCCCTGCTCGGCGAGGTAGCGGGAGAGCTGACCGGCACCGCAGCCGAGGTCGAGCACGCGCAGGCCGGTGACGTCGGGCAGCAGGCCGAGCAGGTCGTCGCGCTCGCCGGCCTTCTCCCAGCCCTCGCCGAACCGCTCCAGCGTAGAGTAGCCGGCGAGGAAGTCGGGGTTGTCGTACATGTTCTGGGGTTTATTGGGTTTGGTCATATTCAAATCCATGTGGTGGGGAAGGGGAGATTCGAACTCCCACGCCTTGCGGCACTAGCTCCTAAGGCTAGCGCGTCTGCCATTTCGCCACTTCCCCACAAAGAAAAACGTGCGGCGCTCCCATTATAACGCGGGGCGATAAGATTACGCTTGCTTCACTACTCCGGAATTGTACACGCGTCCGCGCTCCGGTGTACTCTGCGCTAACAAGGGTTGTCGAAATCGGGAAACGCGGTTCGTCGTATATATAACCGGTCAACCGGAATTACATCATCAGGAGGAAGACATGCGGTACATGTTGTTGATTTACTCGAACGAAAAGGCTCAGGCAGGGGCGACCGAGGCGCAGATGGCGGCGGTGATGGATGCGTGGTGGAAGTACACCGACGACCTGGGGAAGTCGGGGAAGATGCTGGGCGGGGACGCACTCCAGCCCACGGCCACGGCGACGACGGTGCGCGACCGGGGAGGCAAGGCGGTCACCATGGACGGGCCGTTCGCAGAGACGAAGGAGCAGTTCGGCGGCTATTATCTTATCAATGCCGACAACCTGGACGAGGCTATCGAGTGGGCGAAGAAGATGCCGAACATTCCCGGGGGCGGGTCGGTCGAGATCCGTCCGTTGATGGAGTTCGAACGCTAGGCGAGTTTTGGAGCACTTCACCGGAGTTTTCAAACTCCGGTGAAGTGCCGACATAAGGACATATGACTACTGCCGTCCAAAAGACGATAGAGAAGGTGTTCCGGGAGGAGCACGGTCGGGTTATGGCGTCGCTGGTACGCACGTTCGGCGACATGGACGTGGCCGAGGACGCGCTTCAGGATGCGCTGGCGGTCGCGCTCGACGCGTGGCCCAGGCGGGGCATTCCGGATAATCCGGCGGCATGGCTAACGACTGCGGCGAAGAACAAGGCTATCGACCGCAAGCGGCGGGAACGGGTCTTAGCAAGCAAGCTGGACAGTATGGAAATGCCGCAGGAGGAAGAAGGCCCGGAGATGCTGGAGCACGATTCCGATACTTCGGTTGCTGACGACCGCCTCAGGTTGATTTTCACCTGCTGCCACCCGGCCCTGAATCTGGATGCGCAGGTGGCATTGACGTTACGGACGCTGGGCGGTTTGACGACGCCGGAGATAGGGCGGGCGTTTTTGGTGCCCGAGGCCACGCTGGCCCAGAGGCTGGTGCGGGCGAAGCGAAAGATTCGTGACGCGAACATTCCGTACGTGATACCGCCCGACCATCTGTTGCCGGAGCGGCTGCAGGCGGTGCTGGCGGTGGTATACCTCATATTCAACGAGGGGTATTCGTCGAGTTCCGGAGAGGGTCTAATGCGTGTTGACCTGTGCGGAGAGGCTATCCGACTGGGCAGGCAACTCCATACGCTAATGCCGGACGAGCCTGAGGTGATGGGGCTGCTGGCGCTGATGCTTTTGCAGGATTCCCGGCGGGAGGCGAGGGTGTCGGCTTCAGGCGAAATCGTGCTTCTGGAAGAGCAGGACCGCTCACTGTGGGGCGACGAAAAGGCTGGAGAGGGGGCGACGCTTGCCGAGCGGGCGCTCCGTGGCGGCAGACCGGGTCAGTACCAGTTGCAGGCGGCGATCGCGGCGGTGCGCGCGGAGGCCAAGACGCCGGAGAAGACCGACTGGATGCAGATTCTTGCGCTGTACGATGTTCTGCTGGCGCTCAATCCGTCGCCGGTGGTGGCCCTGAACCGGGCGGCGGCGCTGGCTATGGCCCGGGGGCTGGAGCAGGGACTCGCGGCGGTAGAGAGGTTGGAGCAGTCGGGCGAACTGG
>JAQBWG010000166.1 GCA_027625225.1 Chloroflexota bacterium
CCCGTCGTTCGAGGTGAACTCTCCCCTGCTCTCCCGCTGCCGGGTATTCACACTGCACGGCCATACCGCGGAGCAGGTGGAAGCGATTATCCGGCGGGCCACCAAGGACAAGGAGCACGGGCTGGGGACAATGGCGCTGCTGTTGGAGCCTGATGCGGTCAAGGCGCTGGTGACGCTGTCGTCGGGCGACGCACGGGTGGCGCTGAACGCGCTGGAAATCGCGGCGAACGCGGCGAGTCCCGACGAGTCGGGAAAGCGCTCCATCACGGTTGGCATCGTCGAGGAGGCGATGCAGCGGCGGTCGCCGGCGTACGACAAGAAGGGCGATCAGCACTACGATACTATCTCGGCGTTCATCAAGTGTGTGCGGGGTTCCGACCCCAACGCGGCGGTGTACTGGCTGGCTCGGATGATAGAGGCGGGGGAGGACCCGATGTTCATCGCGCGGCGGCTGGTTATCCTGGCGTCGGAGGACATCGGGCTGGCCGACCCGCAGGCGCTTGGAGTGGCGGTGGCGGCGATGCAGGCGGTGCATTTCATCGGGCTGCCGGAGGGGAGAATCACGCTGGCGGAGGCGACGATTTACCTGGCGTCGGCACCGAAGAGCAATTCGGCGTACAAGGCTATCGGCAAGGCGCTGGGGGATGTACGGGACTCGCGGAACGACCCGGTGCCGCTGCATCTGCGGAACGCGGTGACGGGGCTGATGAAGGATATGGGATACGGGAAGGACTATAAGTATTCGCACGATTACGACGACCACTTTGCACCGATGCAGAATCTGCCGGAGAGCGTGCGGGGCCACCGGTATTACGAGCCGGGCAATCAGGGGGACGAGCAGGCGGCGGCGGAGCGGTTGAAGCGGTTGTGGGGCCGAGGGAAGCAGGATAAGCCGGCAGGCTGAGCCTGCACCCAGGCAGGGCTACGGCTGGGTGTCTTCACAAGGTATCCATTCGTTGCGGAGTTCGGTTGCTACACGTCCTTCGACAAGCGAGGGATGACAATTCTAGGTCGTGGGAGATGGTTTCTTGGTTAGCCGGGACACCATAGGCAGGATGAAGAAGGTGACGACGATGAGGACCCCGCCGACTATGGCGAGGGCGTCGGCGATGGCGAGGATGCGGTCTCGTTAAGATGTCGTCCATGGGAAGTCTGGATTGAAATAGGGCGTGATTGGCAACGTAAGCATCAGCGTGAACGCAACTCGGACGACCCTGTGTTGGTCATCCCGGCGGGGGGAGCTAGCAGCCAGCGACAATCAAACCGGAGTTATTATTGCTGGACGAAGCGGCGGTAGACCTCTTCCTGGGAGAGCGCTTCTCTGCGAAACCACTTGGTTTCGACGACGCTAAAGGCATGGCTCATATGAGTAAGCAACTCGGTCATTTGCTTATGAATCTCGTCCGGGTCGGTTAAAGGCAGCTTCACAGCGTTGAGAGCGGTAATGAGCTGGTTAAGGGCCTGGATAAGCTCCAGTGGGGCTACTTCGTTGGCGTTATTACGGGCTCGCTCGGTGCTGCGGAGGACGCCGGTGTTCTCGTGGGTGCGAAGCAGAGATTCCAATATGTCTCCATCGGACTTGGCCGACGCGCCGAGTCCAGCCGCGACCTTTTTGATGTTTCTGCGAAAGGATGTTTCGCTTTCGGAGGCGTCCAAAGCAAGCAAGGCCGCGGAGTCTATGGCACGGAGGACGTTGTCGGCCCTCTCCATCCAGCGGCCAAGCCAGACGAGGTTGTAGACCCGGGAGTCGGTCATCCATGGGTTGGTGGTGAGGTTGAGGGAACGGGGGTCGGTGGTCATGGAAGTATCTCCTGCTTTTTGGTCTGCTGTTCAGTCAAAAACCAGTTAATGGCATCGTCGATAGATTGGTTCACCGGGTTGAAGTTAGCCCAGTTGAGTACGCCGTCCACGGTACCTTTGCCCTGGGAAACGAAGGTGCCTGAAACAGGAGAGGTGTCGGTATAGTCGCGCCCGATGGCGAATTTCAACAGGTTCACGCCGGTGTTTCCAACGACGTTGGTGGTGCAGTCGGCGGGCACCCAGCCGATGTCGGGGTGGAGGAATTCGAACCAGGCGTGGGTTTCGCCTATCTGTTTGGTCTTGATGCCTCCGACATAGCGGCAGGGAGTGCCGAGGGAGCGGAGGATGGCGATAGCGAGGTGGGTTTGGTCCTGGCAAACGCCGCTCCCGAGTTTGAGCACTTCGTGGGCAGGCGTGGTAACGGTGGTATTGCCACGACGGTACTCGATGTTGTTGTGCACCCATGCAACGACGCTGGTGACAGTTTCGACGAGCCAGGGGGTGACGCCGGAAAGCTGGGCGGCGAAGCTGGCGAGGTTGTCGGGGTTGACCAGCTTGGTAGGGCCGAGGAAGTCCATGTGCTGGCCTATCAGCGGATGAATTTCGCGGGGCACGTCGCCGTCGGGCAGTTGCCAGGGGACGAGGTCAACACGGCCCACAGCGGCAATAACCAGCTCTCTGTGATGGGTGGAGACGCGGACGCGATGCACCTGATTGCCGAAGCGGTCTTTGTAGCTGACCTGGCCGCCATACGGTCGGGTGGTTATTTCGTAGCCCTGTACGATCTGGTGCGGCTCGTAGTAGGGAGCGAGACGCAGGAAGTTGTCGTTGTCTACAACGTCCGAGGAGTAGCGATACCGGGCCACGTGCGCGTAGGAGACCGGCGTCTCGTTGGTTATCGCAGGACCCACGTCGGTTTGCACAGGCCTCCTGACGAGTTGTTGGTTATGCGGCTTTTTGGAGAGGAGACCCTGGTGAGGCCTCCGGGAGGAACGGTTACTTTTCCGTTGCCGTCCTGCATGGAGAAGACGCGGAGGTCTATAAAGCGCTCTTCCAGCGTCTGAGTTTCGGCATCCAAAATCATGTGCTTGGAGAAGTCGAGGGTTTCCTGGGCTATGAATGCTTCGGGGTCTTCCATGATGCGCCTGGCGGCGCTGGCGCGATAGACGTCGCCGAGGTCGGGCATGACGAAAACGCCCAGTCCGCCGTAGCCGGCCCTGGTCTTAAGAACGAGTTTGTCGAGGTTTCCGAGGACGTGCAGGCGCTGCTCGGGGTCGAGCAGGTTATAGCTGGGGGCTTGCTTGAGAATTGGCTCCTCGCCGAGATAGTGGCGGATGATGTCGGGCACGAAGGTGTAAACAAGTTTGTCGTCCGCGGCGCCGGTGCCCATGGCGTTGATGAGGATGACTTTGCCGTCAAGATAGGACTGCATAAGGCCGGGGGTGAACATGTCGAGGTCTTCTACGCGTAGGTAAATGACGTCAACGGGGATGTCGCCATCAAGGGTTTGGACGCGGATGTGGCCGTCGGGGGCGCGGTGGAGGTCAGAGCCTTCGACGATGGGGATGCCGAGCATTTCTGAGAGGTAGCGGTGCTCGAAGAAGGCGGCACCGTATTTCCCGTCGGTGAGCAGGACGGTGACGGGGTTGTCGAGGCCGGATATGGAGCGGAACAGCTCATGGTAGGTGTCACGGATGTCGTACGGCTCGACATCGTAATCTTCCGCCAGTTCAGGAAAGGCCTCGGCGAAGAGGCCGCGAGGCTTCATCTGGTAGGTGATGCCAGAGGGAATCCTAAGGTTATCTTCGAGAACAATCCAGTCGTCGCCGGACTTTACCAAGTCCACTCCGTAGATGTGCACGAAGGTGTCCTTCGGCGGGCGGAAACCTTGCAGGTCCGGGTAGAAGTGGTTAGTAGAAGTGGTTACAGGAGAAGATGACGTCGGACGGCACCACATCCTGAGTACCGCAATAGAGGTCAACAAGGAACATGTTGAGGGCGCGTTGACGTTGGCCTACGCCTGCTTCGACGGTTTTCCAATCGTTCTTGGCGATGATGCGCGGCAGAAGGTCGGTCGGTGTGGGCCGAAACTGCTTGGGGTCGAGCAAGAAGGTGAAGGAGTCGCCGGTGACCCGGTTGTTGGCGGCGGCACCACGGGCGCAGAAGGCTTCGATTCCCATCCGATCGATAGATGACCATAGGGCCTCATAAGGCGCACGAGCCGCGCCAGTTTCGTCCAGGCACTCGTTGTTAGCGCTTACAGGGCCGTTCACACGAAGTGAAACCATTACCCCCTCCATGGGTTGATTATAGCTGAACGGGTTGGATATGACGAGCGAGGCCCTGGTTAGGTTCTGATACGATGCAGCATCTGCAAGGCTAGTCACAAAACGAAGGTATCAACAGTTTTGACTGGGAGGCGTGTATGCAAATTCTCGACCGGATGCTCAGAGCTTCGAAGTTAGACCCGCAGCTTTATGAGGAGGTGGAGGCAGATAAATCAAGCATGGGACAGGCGGTGACGGTGGTTGGGCTGGGCTCGTTGGCAACGGGCTTGGGCAGCTTTATAGAGGGTGGATGGCTTGGCCTTCTCATGGGTGTAGGTGTTGGACTTGCAGGGTGGGCAATAT
>JAQBWG010000167.1 GCA_027625225.1 Chloroflexota bacterium
GCGGTAGGGGCTGACGCCGACGGTGCGGACGAGGTAGGCGATGCGGTGGGTGATGACGCGGGTTTTGCCGGAGCCGGGGCCGGCGACAATAAGGAGCGGGCCTTCGATGTGTTCGACGGCTTCCCGCTGGGCGGAGTTGAGTCCTTTTAGGAGATTATCAGCACTGGTGTTCGACACGGCTATCAGATTACAACATCGGGTGGCGATTGGCTACATAGGTGGGTAGGTTGCCCCACCCAAGATTCTTCGCTTCGCTCCAGAATGACAGCAGGGTACTACCCTGCACCCCAAGACGCGCTTACGCGGCAAGAAGGGAGGTGCCAGGTGCGTATATGGCCATCGTTGCAGGGTAAGGTGCCTTCTGGCCCTTCGACAAGCTCAGGACGAACGGGTTTTGGGGCGGCATGCGGGCAGGTGTGACGGGACATCGGAACGTGTCAATACGACTGCGTAGAAGAAATTGAGTATTTGCTATGCTGCCCATAGGATTGGTATAGAGCGGTTTGTTCTCGTCTCAGCAGCCATACATGAACAGGGGTTTCGTTGTTAGCTGACCCGTCACTGGTTATCACACAACTTGTCTTGATAAAAGCGGTTGCGGCCGTGGCAGGCCTTTTGGCGCACTGGCTAAAGCAGCCGCTTATCTTGGGATATCTGGTGGCAGGGATACTGCTCGGGCCGTTCACACCCGGGCCGATAGCTGATATCGACTCCCTGCGTTTCCTTACAGAAATCGGGGTTGCGCTGTTGCTGTTCGTCATGGGGGCGGGGATGGCGCCGGAACGCTTCCGCCAGGTTGGGAAGGTTGTGATTGCCGGCGGCTTGTTGCAGACGACGCTTATCGTGTGTTTGGGACTAGCGTTGCAACCGCTATTCGGATTTGATTTCAAGCAAAGTATCCTTTTGGGCGCAATCCTTGCGCAGTCGAGCAGCGCGGTCATCATCAAGGTGTTGGAGAGCAGAGGGGAATCCGAATCCCTGCATGGTCGCATCGCGGTGGGTATGAGCGTGATTCAGGACGTAACATCTGCTCCGTTGCTGCTTATCCTCCTGGTCTTCTTCGGCGAGACACCGCAATCAGCGGGTGCGATTACACTGGCGATAGGAGAGGTATTCGGAATAGCTGCGGTGACGTACATCCTGGGGAGACTTGTGTGGCCACGCATCCTGGAATGGGTCAGCCGGTTCGGCACCGGAGAGATAACACTCCTGGCTACGCTGGCCCTAGCCCTGGGCGGTGCGGTGGCGGTGAACGCCTTGGGGCTGTCGTTCGCAGTGGGGGCGTTCCTAGCCGGGCTGGTCGTCGCGGGGTCGAGCTACAAGCAGGAAGCGATTTCGCGGATATTGCCCCTGCGCGACGTGTTTACCGCGCTGTTTTTCGTCTCCATTGGGGTGTTTCTTAATCCAACCATCATTGTGGACGAACCCTGGCTCTTTATGGGGTTGCTTGGTGCGGTAATTCTCGCGAAGGGGTTGATTTCGGCGGGGGTGGTTTCAATTTTCCGATACCCTGGGAGAACCGCGATTCTCTCCGGATTTCTGCTTGCACAGATGGGGGAGTTTGCGTTCGTGTTGGCCATCATCGGCCTGGACAGGGGTGTTGTTGACGAGTCGTTCTTCTCACTCGTTATCGCCGTAGCCATCGTGAGTATCGGCGCGAACTCGTTGCTGCTCGATTCGACTTCGCCGATGCTGACTGTATTTACCAAGGCAAAAGAGGTTGCCTTGAGGTTGAAGCCAAGGCGGGGCGCATAGGCACACCGGCGCCACCCGCCGCGGTAGAGGCTAGCCTTCAAGTTCGGGGACGGGGTTGTCGAGATCGGGCAGGGGGAGTTTGCGGAGCTTTTGTTCGAGGGTTGAGCCGCGTTCGACCATTTCGTGGACGGTTGTCAGCGTCTCCTGATAGGTCTGGATGAGGGTGAAGCGCTCTTCGAGGTGCTGCTGAAAGAGTTCGTTGAGGGCCTTTAATTCTCTCACGCGGCTTTGCATCGCTTTGTTGGCTTCGGCAAGTTCTTCCTCGCGCTGTTTGATAGCGGTGACCTCGGTGATGAAGCCTTCGATGGACTCCTGTCCTCTGGCGCCGGTGGGGAAGGCCCGGCCCCGTTCAAGCACCCATTTGGTATTGCCATCTTTGGTTAAGAGCCGGTATTCCAGCCTGAAGGGGCGGTTTTCGTCTATTGCGGCTTGAACGCTGTCCCACACGCGCTGGCGGTCGTCGGGATGGATAAGGTCGCCGTATTCAATAGGGCCGCCCTGTACGAGTTCTCTGGGGGTGTAGCCGGTGAGTTGCGTAACTCCGTCGCTGGCAAACACCAGGGGCCAGCGGGGTTTGTTGAGGCAACGGTAGGCCATGCCGGGCAGGTTGCCCAACAGTTCGTCTATGTTAATCGGCGGTCCCACGGCACACCTCCGCGCACTCGCCATCGGAATCATCAGGTTGCCAACCCGATGGATGGCGAGGTGTCCGTACTTACCGCGCAGGCAAAGGATAGACACGATGATGGAGACATGCAACCCCTTTGAGGGGGTATTGCAGCGGGAAGAGGAGATTCGCGGAGGTGTGGCTAGACGATGAAGATGGGGTTGGCGTTGGTGATGATGCGTTTTTCGTCGGCGAGGGCTTTGCGGAGGTATTTGGGCAGGTTGAACATGCCGCGATGGGTGGTGCCGTCGTAGTAGCGGAGCGGTTCGGTGACGCGGCTGGCGATGCGGCTGTTCACGGTGGCGGGGGTGAGCTTGCGGGGGTCGGGGCCGGTGGAGCCGATGACGAATCCCCAGGTGGTGCTGAAGGCGGGTATGTAGGCTTCGCACTGGGCGGAGACGGGAAAGACGGAGGCGATGGTTTTGGCAACGGGGGCGAAGCAGTCGCTCTGGTAGATGGGGCCGGTGGGGCCGGACTGGGCGACCATGATGCCGTTGGGGTTGAGCCGGCTGGTTACGAGTTTGTAGAACTCCTGGGTGAAGAGGAGGTAGGCGGGGCCGGCTTCGAGCGGGTCGGGGATGTCGACGATGACGACGTCGAACCGCTCTTTGGTGTTTTCGAGGTACTTGAGGGCGTCTTCGTGGCGCAGTTCCAGGCGTGGGTCGTCGAAGGCGCCGCGGTGGTGGGTCTTGCCGAGGTATTTCTTGCACAGTTCGACGACTTCCTGGTCGAGGTCGACCATGACCACGCGCTCGACGGAGCGGTGGGAGAGGGCCTCGCGGGCGGTGGCGCCTTCGCCGCCCCCGGCGATGAATACGCTCTTCGGTTTGGGGTGGACAATCATGCTGGGCTGGACGAGGGCTTCGTGGAAGATGAACTCGTCGGCTTCGGACGACTGGGTCTTGTCGTCGAGGACGAGGGTGCGGCCAAAGGCCTCGGTGTCCTGAATCATGACGTGCTGGTAGGGGGTCTGGCTGTCGTGGTGGACGCGTACGATGCGTTCGCCCTGGGTTACGCCGGGGGAAACAATCTCATAGTGCCAGCGTTCGCCAGCCTTTACGGGAGGCTTTTCCAATGGCTTACCCTTCGACTGCTGCTAGTGTCGGCGTCGCGGTCTGGGCGATGAGGCCTCGTTTAATCTCGGTGATGTGCGGGTCTTTGCATCCGAGACGTTCGATAAGGAGGTGGGCGGCGTTCATGGGCTTGAACTCTTCGCCGCAGGTGAAGATGTCGGCGGCGGCATAGCCGAGTTCGGGCCAGGTGTGGACGCTGATGTGTGATTCGGAAATGGATAGTATGCCGGTGACGCCCATAGGTGAGAATTTGTGGAAAGATTTGCCGACGATGGTTGCGCCGGATTCGAGCGCGGCGCTTATCATGGCCTGCTCGATGTGTGTTATGTCGTCCAGTAGCTCGGGCTTACAGTCCTGTAGCTCGAGTAGAAGATGGGTTCCTAGAGCCTTCAATCACCCGCCCCCCTTGTCGGAGTTTTGTCTGCGACTCGACGTTCGACATGGCGCCTGCCGCTTCGCACAGATTCCAATTATACATACAGCTATGCCAGCCGCAATACACTCTTGTGAACGAGTTTGGACGACTACCGTTTTTGCGGGCGGGCATGCTACGCTGCGGGCGATGATTTCAAGACAGGAAAGTTATGACTAAAAAGCAGGCAATCATCATCGGCGGTGGGCATAACGGACTGGTGGCCGCGAATTATCTGGCGCAGGCCGGGGTGCAGGTGCTGGTGCTGGAGCGGCGGGACATGGTGGGCGGCGCGTGCATCACGGAGGAGTTGTTTCCGGGGTACCGGGTATCGTCGTGCTCGTACATCAGCCACTTGTTGCAGGATAAGGTGGTGGACGACCTGGAGCTACGGAAGCATGGCTTGAAGATGCACCTCATCGATCCGTACCGGTTCCAGCCGTTCCCGAACGGGCGGGCGATGCTGACCTGG
>JAQBWG010000168.1 GCA_027625225.1 Chloroflexota bacterium
GACTTCGTCGAGGGTGCGCGGTCGACCGTCTTCCAGGCCGAAGCGCAGGTTCAACACCAGTGCCAGCCTGTCCGGCAGTGTCTCCACCGCCTGACGAACGTCTTCACGTACGACGGAACGCACTGCCAGGTCGTCGGGCGCTTCGGCTGCGGAGTCCTGCACGAAGTCCTGCAAGGTCGCATCTTCTTCGCCGAACGGCATTTCCAGCGAAACGGGCTGCTGCCGCTGACGGCGCAGGTCGTTGACTATTTCCTTGGACCAGCCTAGCTTTGTGGCGGTCTCGACTGCCGTCGGCTCACGGTCGTTCTCCGACAAAAAGTCACGCTCGGTCTTGTTCAAGCGCTGCACACGCTCGACGACGTGCACCGGCAGGCGGATGGTCCGCGACTGGTCGGCCAGCGACCGGGTGACACCCTGGCGCACCCACCAGGTGGCATAGGTGCTGAACTTGAAGCCGCGGTGCGGGTTGAATCGCTCCACAGCCTTCATGAGACCCAGATTGCCTTCTTGAATGAGGTCAAGCATGGGCAGGCCTAAGCCCAGATATTTCCTGGCTACGCTTACCACCAGGCGCAGGTTTGAATTAACGAGTTTCTCGGAGGCATTATTGCCTTCGATTTCGACTTGCCGCCAGTGTTTTCCAAGGGCGGAGATGTGCTCGCCAAGTTCGGGGCATGCCTTCAACGGGTCGTGGCCGACCGGCAGTTCAATCAAGTCGTCTGCATGCCTGTCCATAGCTTCAACCGCCGACAGAGTCAGCAGCGACGCCATTTTCCAGGCTTGGGATATTTCGAGCGCCAGTTCCTTGGCTTCGCCCTTCGAGACGTCGGATTCCGGGTCGAAGTCGGAAAGCATTTTATCTTTCCGGTTGTCCCTTATAGGGGCCCGGAGTGCTTCGATAACTTCGGGGATGGTAAGAAGGGTTCCGAGATTATGTTTGCGCTTGTTCACGTCATTGGCTTTAGCCAGATTGACGAGAAGCGCACGGTGCTTGGACAACGTTTGATAAGCAGCCACGGCGACTTCCGGCGTGGCTGGCTTGCGCTCCAACTCCGTTTCGAGGTTGGTCTTCAGGACACGGAGCCCGAACCACGTCTCAACCTGCAAGCCAAGTTCAACTTCCTGGGTAGCCACGAGCAGTTTATGCTTGCCGATGGCCGACAGGTAATCTCCGACGGCGTCCTGACCATCTTCTTCGCGGCCTCTGCGTTCAGGTTCAGCTTCCACCTGAACAGTGTCGAAGCCTTCATTTTTGTCGGTGACCCCAGTATTCCGAACTGTCTTGACGAGCACCCCACTTTCGAGGTCCTCTAACTGCTCTTCGTCCCGGGCTATTCGATTGTTGGTCTTCAATCCAGGCATGGCTCATTCCACCATTTCCGCACTACTTCAAGGCACTCGTACTTTCATCCGTACCCGAGCAGGCCTCAGTTTTGCACTCCATTACTTCATTCTCTACATACTTAAACGTATAGATTGAGCACTCAGTTAGTTAGATGAAAATCAGGCCTATGCGATGCAGTACACAGGTATTTAAAGGGTTCAAACGAGGGGTGTCGGCCTGAAGGTTCCTGGGAGTCTTCGTATAGCGAGAGGGCCAGTTAAACTACACAGCTTATTACATCTCAATACTACTCTCCTCTCTGATTTTTTGCAACACTTGTTCTGAAAAGTTGTTTGTTGCTGGCATGCTGACGATGGGCTATGCTTGCAGCCGTTTCGAGGTGGAAATCACACCAAGCCGAAGACGATTCCATGCAGAGGAGGGACACGATATGAAAGGCTGCGATGTTATCGCGGAAATCCTGAAGAGAGAGGGTACGGAGGTTATTTTTGCTTACCCGTACCAGCCTCTGATTGAGGCTGCGGCCAAGGTCGGCATCCGGCCCATCTTGTGCCGACAGGAGCGCGTCGGCATTTCCATGGCCGACGGGTACAGCCGGGCCACCAGCGGCAAGAAGCTGGGCATCTTTACGATGCAGCAGGGGCCGGGGACGGAAAACGCGTTTCCGGGCGCTGCACAGGCGAATTCGGATAACATCCCCGTTTTGCTCCTGCCGGGCGGTGAGTCGCGGGAAAAGCGGTACATCAAGCCGAATTTCCAGGCTACTGAACACTACGGTGGGGTCACCAAGTGGATGGCGTCGGTGACCAGCTCCGATCGCATCTCTTCGCTTATGCGGCGGGCCTTCTACCAGTTGCGGACAGGAAGAGGCGCTCCGGTGCTAATAGAGACGCCCCGGGACATTCTCGAATTCGAGGAAATCGCGAAGATGCCGGAATATACTCCGGTGCTTGGAAGCCGGTTCGGGCCGGACGCTCAGGACGTGCGGAATGTTGCCGAACTGTTACTGAAGTCCAAAAACCTAGTGATTCATGCGGGACAGGGCATCAATTTCGCAGAGGCGTGGGACGAACTGCGGGAGTTCGCTGAGCTACTACAAGCGCCGGTGATGACCACCATGCCGGGTAAGGGTGCACTGCCTGAAAATCACCCGTTGGCACTGGGGTCGTCGGCGGTGTCCACTACCAAGCCTATCTCGCATTTCCTCAAGAAGAGTGACACCATTTTTGCCATCGGTTCGAGCCTGACCCGCACGAACTACGGCAAGACGCTTCCGGACGGGAAGACCATCATCCACTCGACCAACGAGCCAGCGGACGTAAACAAGGACTACACGGCGCAACACGCCATCATCGGCGACTCGAAGCTGGTGCTGCAGGCACTCATCGCCGAACTCAGGGGTGCACAGTCGTTAAAGAAGAAGTCCAAGGGCGAGGTGGCGGAAGAAGTTCAGACGGTCAAGAAGGAATGGCTGAACGAGTGGGCTTCGCAGTTGAACTCGGACGAGGTTCCCATCAATCAGTACCGCGTCATCCGGGACGTGATGAGCGTGGTTGACCGCGACAACACCATCGTCACCCACGACGCAGGCAGCCCGCGCGACCAGGTTATCCCGTTCTGGGAAACCACGGCGCCGATGACGTACCTGGGCTGGGGTAAGTCCACACAGCTTGGACACGGCCTGGGCCTGACGATGGGTGCGAAGGTAGCGAACCCGGACAAAGTGTGCATCAACTTCATGGGTGATGCGGCGATCGGCATGACGGGCATGGACCTGGAGACGGCAGCCCGCTGCAAGATTGGCATCGTAACTATCGTGTTCAACAACGGTGCGATGGCCATCGAACGCAAGTCCATGCCAACAGCGACCGAGAAGTACGGCACGGTGTTCCAGACGGGCGACTATGCGGGGGTATCAAAGGCGCTAGGCGGATGGTCGAAGCGCGTCGAGAAGCCTGCGGACATCATCCCAACGATGAAAAAGGCCATCGAGGCAGCGAACAGCGGTCAGCCAGCGCTGGTAGAGGTCATTACCAAGGAAGGGTTCGACTTCTCGAAGTATCCGTAGGGCGGGTCAGTCCAGCAGGGGTAACTTAACGGGTTTACCGCCCGCAGCAGCGGATTGCTCGATGGCGAAGACGATCTGGTGGGTTTTCACCGTGTCTTCAATAGGCGCGCGTGTTTCGCCGTCGTTCAAAATGGCGTCTACGAGGTCGTCAATCTCGGCCTGGAACGGGTGGTTAGCCACATCGGCGCTGTCCGGCATGTGCGTAGGGATGGTGACCCAGTCCGTTTGGCCTTCAAGTTTGTGCGACCACAGTTTGCCGTCACGCATGGCTCCCCGGCTTCCCATGATTTCGATGGGAAAGGTGTAGGGCATGTAGAGTTCGAAACTGGTTGCGAGGTGGGCAAGGGAATCATCATCAAAACGGATGGTGCTCGCACAGGTGGAATCGTACTCGAAGTCGGTACGGCTCACCGTGGTAGCAAAAGCGGACACCTCTACGGCTTCTCTGGAAATCATGTAGCGCAGCGTATCTATCGCATGGCATCCACCAAGCAAAACGGTGCTGCCGCCGCTCTTTTTCGTTCGCAGCCACTTGTAGCTGGCATAGGCTGGGCCGAGTTCGTGCAGATATCCCATGCGGGAGTAGGTGACTTTGCCCAGCCAGCCGTCATTAATGAGGCCGCGGGCGATTTCAACAAAGGGGTTCCAGCGCAATACGAAGCTAACCTGTGATTTGACACCTGCGGTTCGGAATGCATCGCGAACCCGGCGCATCTCGTCGAGCGTTTTGGGCACCGGCTTTTCAATGAGGGCGTGCTTACCCGCCTTAGCGACTTTGATAGCAGCTTCGGCCTGGATATCGGCAGGCAGGCAGATGGAGACAACGTCCACTTCGTCCAAGGCAAGTATGTCTTCGAGTGAAGTGTAGACACTGACCTGACCTTCGAGTCCGGTTTCAACCAGCCTCTCGTGTACCTGCTCTGCACGCCGTGAACCTGCTGCTACCACTTG
>JAQBWG010000003.1 GCA_027625225.1 Chloroflexota bacterium
CGGACGCGCAATCGTCGCCGTAGGAGCGACCGGTGGGCGACGTATCACAAACTGCGTTTCGCAGCTCATCATCAACTCGATTGACTATGGGATGAGCCCACAGGAAGCGATAGATACCCCGAGGGTGGACTGTAGTTCGCCGGAGACGAGTGTGGATACGAGGTTGCCGGAGAAAATCAAGAAGGCACTAATGGGCAAAGGGCACGTCTTACGGGTGATGACCGATGAGTACCCCCCGACGGGGTTTTGGCCGTTCGCCAGCCCGGTGATTATTCATAGGGACGCGGATGGAAAACTAACCGGCGGGGCGCATACGTTCCATGCAGCGCAGGCCGCCGGCTATTAAAGGGCGATACCTAAGAGCCGGCGTGTGTCGCCTCTTCCTCTCGAACTGGCGAAGAGCCTGCAGGATTGGCGGCATACTTGTCGGCATCCTTTTGGAAGCTGGCCCGGCAAGATGCGCTGCAGAAGTAGTACGTCGTTCCCTTGTGGAATTGGAGCAACGCGGCGCGTGCGTCTACGTCCATCCCACATACGGGGTCGTTCTCTAGCTTGGTTTTGCTAAATGGCCACATGTTGTTTTCCCTCCGTCCCTCGAATAGAGGGGTTGTGTTCAGTGTAAATCGTTAGAGAATGTACCTGTCTCGCGCGGTTCTGGCAAGTGGTGCCAAAATCGAATGGAGAAGACTTTGCAGAAATGTTTACACAGGGTAGTATGCCACACGGCCCTCCGAACATCCATTAAAGACTAAAGCGACTATTTACTGAAAGGACATGAATGTAGATGCCGAATAAATCCGACTTAAAGGGAAAGATTCAAACAGTTTTGGGGCCTATAGAGCCAGATGAGCTTGGGATCACACTTACCCACGAACATGTGCTCATAGACCTGGGCTGTTATTTCGAAGTCCCGGAAGAGGCTACCGAACGCTGGTTCGCCGACGCGCCCGTTACTATGGATATTCTGGGCAGGGTCGGCAAGCGCTGGACTTTCAACCACGACATGCAGCGTCTTCTCGACGAGAAGGAGGCGCGTGCGGAGGTACTGAAGTATAGATACGCAGGTGGCGATTCGCTCGTTGACGTAACCAGTATCGGTATCGGCCGAGATCCCTTGATGCTCGCTCGGATGTCTCGAGCCACCGGCCTGCATATTGTTATGGGGGCTTCGTTCTACGTGCCGCAATCCTACGCGCCCGACCTTCATACCCGCTCCGAGGATGACATCACACAGCAAATCATCAGAGACATAACCGTCGGTGTCGGCGACACAGGCATTAAGTCTGGCGTTATCGGCGAAGTGGCCAACTGGTGGCCGACCAACGAGACGACCCGCAAAATACTCCGGGCTTCGGCCCATGCGGCGATGGA
Source organism: Chloroflexota bacterium (assembly GCA_027625225.1). GTDB lineage: Bacteria > Chloroflexota > Dehalococcoidia > Lucifugimonadales > VGZR01 > VGZR01. Next base: position 1,372 of record JAQBWG010000003.1, read on the forward strand.
AACGGGCGCCACCGTGCTTATTCACCCGGGCTTCCATCCGGACGCGCCAATGCATCACATGGACGACCTTATCAAGGCAGGGATGGATCCGAAGAGGGTCATCATGGGGCACCTCGATGGCGTTAGCGATATGGGGAAGATTAAGGCAATCGCAGAGACGGGTGCTACGTTGGAATACGACAGGCTGGGCTGGGAAGATACCAGCTGGGTGACCGATATCTACGACGGTATCTCCATCCCGTCGGACGTGCAGCGGATGGAGCGGTTCGAGCAAATCATCGAATGGGGCTTTGGCAATCAGCTGGTTGTCGCACACGATGTCTGTTTCAAGACGGACTGGACATCGAGAGGCGGCAAAGGGTTTGCGCATATCCTGGAAAACTTCGTGCCGCGTATGAAAAAGCGTGGATTCACCGAGAAGCAAATACAGGCAATCTTGGTGGACACTCCGAAACGGATGCTGACCTTCCAGTAAAGGTGGTGTAGGATTGCGGGAAACGGGTTCAAGACTATCGGAGGAGCGCTGAAAGATGGCGAAGGGCAAAAGTAACATCGCTGGCAAAGTACAAACGGTTCTGGGGCCGATTAATCCCGATCAGTTGGGAATCACCCATACACATGAGCATCTGCTCATTGATATGAAGTGCTATCGGGAGATTCCGGAAGAGGCCACAAGCAGGTGGTACTGGGACCAGCCGCTTACGATGGAACTGCTGGGCAGCATCGCCAAGCACGCTTTCCAAAATAAGGACACGCTGGAACTCCTCGACACCAAGGCTGTGATTGATGAAGTCCTGAAGTTCAGGTACGCGGGCGGCGATTCGGTGGTGGATGCCACCAGCATGGGCATCGCGCGCGACCCGCTTGCTCTCACGCGCATCTCGCGCGCTACCGGCCTGAACATCATCATGGGAGCTTCTTTCTATACGCCGGTCTCCTATCCGGCTGATATTGATTCACGCACCGAGCAGCAAATCACCGACAACATCGTTCGCGACATCACTGTCGGTGTGGGTGACACGGGCGTAAAGTCGGGCATCATCGGGGAGATAGGCAACTTCTGGCCCACTAATGAGAACACCCGCAAGATTCTTCGTGCGTCCGCTCACGCCGCGATAGAAACGGGCGCGCCCATCCTCATCCATCCGGGCTTCCATCCCGACTCACCTGCCCACATCCTGAACGACCTAATGGAAGCAGGCATGGACCCCAAGCGAATCATTATTGGACACCTCGACGTTATCCAGCATGGATGCCATCCGCGAAATTGCGGAGATGGGCGTGATGCTGGAACACGACCGCTTCGGCTGGGAGGATTCCCAGTGGGGCGAAATCGCCGGTCAGACCATTATCATTCCGTCCGATGTCCAGCGCATGGAACGTTTTGAACAGCTTATCGAGTGGGGCTTTTTGGACAGGCTGCTAGTGGCTCAAGATGTGTGCATGAAGACCGACACGACCGCATACGGCGGTAAAGGCTATGCGCACATCCTAGAGAACATCGTGCCCAGGATGCGCAAACGCGGGTTCACCCAGAAGCAGATAGATGCCATCCTGGTAGATAACCCGAAGAAGATTCTGACCTTCGTATAGGAGCCACCATGGACAGAGCAAAGTTTCTGATTCAACTCGACAAAGAGTGGAACGCGTTCAAAGAAGCGATTGCCGGTTTGTCAGACGCCGACATCACCAGGCCCATGGTCGGCGAATGGTCAAGCCACGACCTCATCGGGCACGTTGCGACCTGGGATTCGGAATGCGTCGAATCGGCGAAACTGATGGTAAAGGGCAGGCGCGGTATCAAGTACACCGACACCTACAACGACGAGCAGGTGGTCGCCAAGCGCAAGCTGTCAACCAAAGCGCTACTGAAGGATCTGGAGGACAGCCACAAGAAGGCGGAATCATTCATCAAGACTGTCCCCGAAAATTTCTTTGCCCGTGAAACGGCAGTTCGACGTCTGCTGCGAGGCGAAACCTACCGTCACTACATCGAACATGGCGATTCAATACGCGAATGGCGAAAGAAGCGCAAAGTCTAACTACTTCGCGGTGATGCCCCCGTCTACGTAGATGATTTGTCCTGTCACGTAATCGGATGCCGGACTGGCCAGATACACCGCCAGCGCTCCCAGGTTTCGCATGTCGCCTTCCCGCCGCAACGGAATCGTGTCCAGCAACCCCTGTCGCCGCTCCGGATTGTCCCACGCAGCCGCAGTGAGCGATGTGTTGTAGTCCCCCGGCGCCAGTGCGTTCACGCACACGTTGTACGGTGCCCACTCCAGAGCCATGCACCGTGTGAACATGTTCACCGCCGCCTTGGTGGACTGATACACGGACTCTAAGGTGTAGGCTTGCTTCGCTGCGATAGAACTGATGTTGATGATTTTGCCCGAGCGCTGCGCCATCATATGCGGAGCGACCGCGCGACAGCCGTAAAACACCCCGCCGATATTGGTTTCGATCACCGTGTGAAACTCATCGTCTGACATCCGTTCCGCGCTGCTTCGCCCGACTCTGGGTGGGGTGAGCGTCTTGTCCGGAAACGGCGCCACCGCCAGCTCCCTGAACGCCCCCGCATTGTTCACCATGATGTCTACCTTGCCGAACGCATCCATGGTGCGCTGTACCAGTGCATCCACCTGTTGTGACCGTGCCACATCCGTCGGCACAGCCAGGGCTTTTCGCCCAAGCGCCTGCACCTCTTTTGCAACCGCATCGAGTTCGGGAGCCGTACGCGCCGCCAGCACCACGTCCGCCCCTGCTTCGGCGTACGACAACGCAATCGTGCGCCCGATGCCTCGTCCGGCGCCTGTAACGATGGCGATGCGACCGTCCAGACGAAAGTCGTTGAGTAGCGATTCGACGCTATCTTGAAAGCGTGGTTGAGGCGTAGTCATTCAAATCCTCCTGTTTGGCGGCAGGCCGAGCATAATTGCGATGCTATAGTATCTTCATTGTTCGGTATGAGGAAATCCACTTGCACTGATGTGGGCGTAGCTTTGTATGAGAGAACCAAAATCAATCATTCGAACTATTCTCAAGGTCATTCCTAAAGGAGACTTGATGTCCACAAAGCGTATTTCGCTCGCATTTTTTATCCTGATTGCATTCGGAATTCTCCTCGCTGCCGCGTGCAACTCACAGACGCCTGCTGCTTCCCCGACAACCGGCATACAAGAGTCCACTGCGACCACAGAAAGCCAACAAGCTGCGGCGAATCAAGCGATTACCACAGGCCGTATCGGCAACGAAAAGCTCGCGCCCGAACTCAAAGCTATCAGCGGCTGGCTCAACACTGAACCGTTCGCCCTTGAAGACCTTCGTGGTCAAGTAGTGCTAGTAGATTTCTGGACATATACCTGCATAAACTGCATCCGTACTCTGCCCTATTTGAAAGACTGGCATGATAAGTACGCTGACGACGGTCTCGTCATCGTCGGCGTCCACACTCCCGAATTCGACTTTGAGCACATCTACGAAAACGTTGAGGACGCTATCGCAGAGTACGGACTGAAGTACCCGGTTGCTCAAGACAACGACTACGGCACCTGGCGGGCCTTCAGCAACCGCTATTGGCCAGCCAAATATCTTATAGACAAAGATGGCTACATCCGCTACACCCACTTTGGCGAAGGTGCGTACGAGGAGACAGAAGAATGGATTCGTGCGTTGTTGGCCGAAGCGGGCGTCGATTTGAGTCAGCAAGCCTTTGAAGCTTTGGAGGAGCGTGAATTCGATCCGGCCGTCTATACCAGTGACAGTGCTACGTCACTCACCCGCGAACTCTACGCTGGCACCGACCGAAACTACGCTGCCGTCCAGTTTAAGGGCTCACCTCCCTACGTTCGAAACCTGGAGTTCTATAGCCAGCCGGACATAGTGTTGGATTACAACGACCCCGGCAACTACGAAAACCACTATATCTACCTGGAAGGCAATTGGCGCAACGCCGAGGAAAGCGTCGTTCACACTCGCGACACCGAGGGCAGCGAAGACTACATCGCCATCAAGTTCTACGCCACCAGCGTAAACGCCGTAATGGCCCCTCCTGAAGGAGAGACCGCCACAGTGGTGGTGACCATAGAAGGCCAACCCCTCACGCAGCCCCAGGCGGGCGTTGATGTCATGTGGGACGACGCAGGGCGTAGTTATATCGCTGTGAACAGTTCACGTATGTACAATGTTGTCGAAGTCTCCAAGTTTGCCGGCTACGACCTCAAACTCAGTCCCTACGAAGAGGGTTTCGAGTTGTTCGCCTTCACATTCGGCGGATTCAAGAAAGCCCAATAGCAGTGACTAGTCGTTTTCGTCTCATGAAGTGGTTCATAGCGCCAACTGTGCTTGTCATAGTTGCGGCGTGCTCCTCACCCGCCGCACTCCCTGCCACAGCGACCCCAGAGCGGACCGAAACCGTCCGGCTGACCCCTGAAGAAGTACCGCCCATCAGGGGCCCCAAGTCGCCCAACGGCTACCAGGTCATCCTCGGCACACCCGACTTGGGTCTCGGCGCGAACCGCATCGGGTTTGTGGTCACCTCACCGAAGGGGTTCGTTAAGCAAGATGTGGTTGAGGTGACATCACTCTATGTCCCGGGAGAAAGCGCTGGAGGAGAAGTACGGCAGACTGCCACCGCCGACTTCCATCTGTGGCCCTATGGTTCGCGCGGTTTATATGTCACCGAACTCGACTTCGACCGGGCAGGAATCTGGCGACTGGATGTCATACTGGAGATTGGGGATGGCCAGACCGAGACGATGCAGGTCGTCTTCGACGTGCTGGACGACCCCTATGCTCCCGAGGTAGGGGAGAAAGCCCCCGCCAGCGACAGCAAAACAGCTGCAGACGTTGCCCGACTAAGCCAGCTCACGACGGGATCGCTGCAAGACGCCGATCTATACCAACTTTCGCTGGCCCAGGCCGTAGCGAACGGATTACCCACCGTGGTCGTTTTTGCCAGCCCAGCCTTTTGTATAACCGAGGTGTGCGGGCCGCAGGTCGAAGTGCTTCAAGAACTGAAGAACAAATATGGAGACAGGGCAAATTTCGTCCACGTGGACTTTTACGACAACCCCGAGGAGATTCAGGGGAACCTGGCGAACGCTCAACTATCGTCTGCTGTCATCGAATGGCGATTGCCTAGTATCGAGTGGTCGTTCGTGATTGACAGTGACGGCGTTATCGCCGGACGCTTCGAGGCGTTCGCTACTGTAGAGGAATTGGAAGAAGCCCTGCTCGACGTACTCTAGTAGGGACTACTTTTTCTTTTTCGGGCCCTTTTTCTTCTTCTTGTCGTCCGACTTCTTGCTGAGGCTTTTCTCGTAGTCCTTTACCTTTTGGGCCATCTCTCGTAGTCGCTGCTCGACGAGTGAGTGAACGCTTTGTTTGGGGTAGGTGCCGTCCTTACGCTGTTTGCCCGCAACCACACCCGTAAGCACCTCGATGCCCTCGTCTATGTTCGACACCGCCCAGATATGGAATTTCCCCTTCTGTACCGCCTCAACCACCTCGTCGTTTAGCACTAGGTTTTTGACGTTGTCTTTGGGAAGCATCACACCCTGCTTGCCGGTAAGTCCCTTGGCCTTGCATACGTCGAAGAACCCTTCGACCTTGTGGAGGGCTCCGCCGATGGCCTGCACGTCGCCTGACTGGTTCACCGAGCCGGTAACCGCGATGCCCTGCTCTATCGGCAGGCCGGATATTTCTGAAAGAAGCGCATAAAGTTCTGTAGACGAAGCGCTGTCGCCGTCTATTTCGCTATACGTTTGCTCGAATCCAATGCTCGCGGTAAGCGAGAGTGGCTTATCCTGGCCGTATTTCCCCTGGAGATAGCCCTGCAGAATCAGGAACCCCTTATCGTGGATGCGTCCGCTGAGACGGGTTTCGCGTTCCACATTGACCATCTGACCTTTTCCCAGAGAGACCTTTGCGGTGATTTTGCTGGGCTTCCCAAAGGTATGATTACCGTCCGACAACACGGCCAGTCCGTTCACCTGTCCGACGACCTTGCCTTTCGTCGAGATGTGAATCGTTCCGTCGTCTATAACCTCTTGCATCCGTTCTTCGATGAGACTTATCCGGTACAGCCGCTGGTCGAGCGCCTTTTTAACGTGCTCGCTCTTCACCACCTTGGACTTTGCTTTGCCCGCCCAGTGGTTTGCCTCAGTAAGCACGTCGGAGATCTCAAGGAATTGAGTTGTCAGCTTGTCCTGGTGCTGCACTAGGCGCGAAGAGTAGTCAATGATTCTAGCTACCCCGGACGCATCGAAAGGGCGGAGGCCCTTCTCTTTGGACTGGTCGGCAACGAAAGAAGCATATCTTTTCAGGTTCGCCGGAGTTCGCTTCATCGTTGCTTCAAAGTCCGCGGTTACTTTGAACAGCCGCTGAAAATCCTCGTCATGCACTTCCAGCAACCGCATGATACGGGGGCTTCCCACGATGACGATTTTGGCATTGAAGGGGATAGCTTCAGGACGTAGCGTTGCAGATGGAATGGAGCTTAGCTGTTCGCCTATGTTTTCTATCCGGATTTCACCGCTGCGCAAGGTTCGTTTGAGCGTCTCCCACGAGAGAGGAGTGCCGAGAAGGTCACGGGCCTGAACTACCAGATAGCCGCCATTCGCCCGGTGTAATGCCCCGGGCTTCACCATCGTCAGGTCGGTGGCCATCGCCCCGAAATTTGCCTTGTATTCGATGCGTCCGAAGAGGTTGTAGTACGTGGGGTTGTTCTCAAAGATGACCGGAGCGCCTTTGCACAAGGTATTGTCGAGGAACGTGTTTAGGCGGTACTTCAGGAAGACGTCTTCGTCGCCTCTTCCCACTTGGGGCATCGGGAATGGCGAGGCCTGTTCCTCAGCTGGTTTGAACACAACCGAGTTCTGGAGAATATCGCCTTCAACGTGTTCAAGGTAATTAACGATGTCCGGGAACTTTTTGTACTTTTCCTGCAATTCGTTGACGATAGGGGAGAGTGTAAAGCGGACGATTTCGGTATCTACCTTGGCCTTCGCTTCGTTCGCTTCCTTCCCCAGGCGGCGTATGTCGGACATGAAATGGTTGACGATATGCTGAATGTTTTCCGCGCCTTTTCGAAGCGCTTCCTGTTGATCTTCCGTGAGGGCTGCGTACTCCTCTTGAGTTATGGCGCGCCCGTCCTTGACCGGAACGGGCGTAATGCCTGCCTGACCACTCGTTATGACAAATCCCTCAGCTAGAGAATCCTGCTCCATCTTCTTGGTGAGTTCCTGACGGCGGGCTTCAATCCCCTTCATCGTTTCTTCTAAGCGATGAGCATAGTCGTCACTCTCGAAAGCTTTGGGTATTTCCTGGCTGCACTCGGTAACGAGATTCTCCATGTCCTTCCCGAACTCCACCAGCAACCCGCAAGGAAGACTGATCGCCTTGGGCTGAGCAGGGTCCTGAAAATTGTGCACATACCCCCAATCGTTCGGAGGCCTGCGGGTGAAGCCGATTTTGTTTAGCCGCTTTTTGAGGGCGGAGTTACGGCCGCTTCCTGCTGGACCGGCGACGAAGAGATTGAAGCCCGGCGAGTCGATGCCTAGAGCCAGTTCGAGTGCACTGATCGCCCGCTCCTGACCGATGGTGTCCTCCAGCGGTACGATGTCATCCGTTGTTTTGAAGCCGAGCTTTTTCGGGTCGCAGACCTTTCGTAGCTGGTCTACCGGCACTTCGAGTCGTTTGATAGCCATGGATTCTCCTATGAAGCGATAGCCTTGATAGGCGGGACATATTCGTGGTTGAGAGCTCCTGCCACCGCCGGGTGCGTAACGTGGCCGTTGTACGTGTTTAATCCTAACGCCAAGGGATGCCCTTCGCGCACAATGCTATCAACGCCCACTTGAGCAAGCTTTATCAGGTAGTTATACGTCGTGTTGGACAGTGAAACGCTGGAAGTGTTCGCAACCATGCCAGGAATGTTGGTTACGGCATACATGGTTACTTTGCCATCCCGATACGTTGGTTTCGCTAAAGTGGTCGGTTTGACGCCTTCTACGGAGCCGCCCTGGTCAATCGCAACGTCTATCATGATGCTCTTTTCTTTCATGCCAGCGAGCATCTCCCTAGTGACCACTTTGGGAGCCTTGGCTCCGGGAATAAGCACCGAACTTACCACTACATCGGCACGGGCCAGAAACTGAGAAAGTGCACCCGGTGTTGAAAACAGTCCTTTGATACTGCCCCTACTGATGTGTTCGATGTATCTAAGCCGTTCCAGATTCCGGTCGAAAACGGTCACCCGTGCTCCCAGACCCGTTGCGATGAGTGCGGCGTTAAAGCCGACCGTGCCTCCACCAACGACGATGAACCGGCACGCCTCTGTGCCGGGAACGCCGCCTAACAGTCGCCCCGAGCCGTCATAATCACTCTGGAGCAACCTCGCCGCGACCTGCGCAGCCAGCTTTCCGGCAATCTCACTCATGGGATAGAGCAGAGGCAATGAGCCGTCTTTTTCCTGCACGGTTTCGTAAGCGATGCCGATGGTCTTAGTCTTGATAAGCGCTTCGGTAACGGCGGGCTCGGCAGCGAGATGGAGATAGCAATATAGAATCAAGCCCTCGCGAAGTAACTCGAATTCCTCCGGCTGTGGCTCTTTGACCTTCACCACGATGTCCGCCTGTTCGTACACGTCTGCGTGGTTAGGAACTATACCTGCGCCGGCGGCTGTATAGTCTTCGTCCTTAAAGCCTGCTCCGAGTCCAGCGCTCGACTCGACGATGACCTTGTGTCCGGCTTTGACCACCGAATCTACTTTGTCGGGAGTGAGTCCGATACGTTGCTCACCGGATTTAACTTCTCTGGGAACGCCGATTATCAACGGAGCACCTCCGTAGCATAAAAACAGATATCAAGGTAAACGCGGTCATTATCGCACATACAATTTACCTACGAGGACGGCTTGGGTTTGAGGGCGTCGGCGAGCACTTCGACGAGGTGTTTGGCACGTCGGCCTGTGCCATGTTCGATTTGCTGCCTGCAAGAGACCCCTTCCGTGACTACGACGGCGTCGTCTTCGTGGCTTCGTATCGCGGGAAACAGGCGGTCTTCAGCGATGGGCATGGATACGTCGTAGTGGCTCTTTTCGTAGCCGAACGAGCCGGCCATGCCGCAGCAACCAGCGTCTATTTCGATGACCTCGGTCTCAGGCAAGGAGCGCAATACATCCAGGGCGGGACGAGTGCCGACGAGTGCTTTCTGATGGCAGTGGCCGTGGAAAAGTATCTTCGAGGGAGCGGACTTGAACGGAATGTTGCCTAATGTTGCCTTTTCCTGGGCTAAAAACTCTTCGATAAGTAGGGATTTGGATGCCAGGAGGCTGTTTTGTAGCTGACCTGAATGTTGCCCCGATGATGTCTTTTGATGCCCTGCGAGGTCGGAATAGTCGTCTTTGAACATGGTGAGGCAACTGGGTTCGAGTCCGACGATTTTGGCGCCGCGGTCGAGGTAGGGTTGGGCGAGGGCGATGTTGGCGTCGGCGCTCTTTTTTGCTTTGTCTATCATGCCGGAGGAGAGCATGGGGCGGCCGCAGCACTTCCACGGCGGGACGACGACTTCGTAGCCGAGCGCTTCGAGGAGTTCGACGGCGGCGCGGCCCAGTTCGGGGTGATTGTAGTTGGTGAAGGTGTCGTTGAAGAGTAGTACCTGCCCACGAGTTTCGACAGGTGTCTTATCGTTTCTTGAAGTGTTATTGGCACGGGCGCGTAGCCACTGGTAGAAAGTCTGGGAGGCGAATGCGGGGAGCTTGCGGCGGCGGTCTATGCCGACGTACTGTTCCATGATTTCGCCTATGACTTTGGAGCCGAGCATCCAGTTGGATAGGGGTGCGAAGAAGGAGCCGAGGCGGCTAACGGCGGCGATGTTCCCCATTATGCGCTTTTGCAGCGGGCGGCCGTTGGCTTTGTAGTAGCGGTCGAGGAACTCGTATTTGAGCTTGGCCATGTCGACGTTGGAGGGGCATTCGGCTTTGCAGGCCTTACACTCCAGACACAGGTCGAGGACGTCGTGGGTGCGCTTGCTGGTAAGCGAATTTAACGGAAGCGCGCCGGAGATGGCGGAGCGGAGGGCATTGGCGCGGCCACGGGGGGAGTGCTCTTCGTCGCGGGTGGCCATGAACGATGGGCACATGGTACCGACGTGGGTTTTGCGGCAGGCGCCCTGCCCGTTGCACTGTTCGATGGCGGCGGCGAAGCCTCCTTCGCGCTCAAAGGAGAAGCCGGTGTGTACGTCGGCGGTACGGTATCTGGGGTTGATGCGGAGGTTTTCTGTCATGGGCGGGCTATCGACGATCTTGCCGGGGTTCATGATGCCGTTGGGGTCGAAGGCCTTCTTCACGCGGCGGAAGGCTTCGTATAGGCGGGTGCCGAACATCTTCTCGTTCCAGGGGCCACGGACGAGGCCGTCGCCGTGCTCGGCGGATAGCGAGCCGCCGAATTCCAGGACGAGGTTGGATACGTCTCGCATGATGTGCACCATGCGGCCTACGCCCTCATCGTTCTTGAGGTTGATGAGCGGACGGATGTGGAGACAGCCAACGGAGGCGTGGCCGTAGTAGCCGGCCTCGGTGTGGTGGGCGCGGATGATTTCATCGAAGCGTTCGACGAAGCGGGGGAGGACTTCGGGGGCGACGGCGGTGTCCTCCACGAAAGGGATGGGCTTGGCGTCGCCTTTGACGTTCATCATCAGGCCGAGTCCGGCCTTGCGGACAGCCCACACGCGGGCCTGGTCGGCGGGTTTCATCAGGCGGGTGGTGGCGTAGCCGAGGCGTCCGCGTTGCATGCGGGCCTCAAGGGCGTCGAGTTGGGCGCCCAGTTCAGACTCGGTATCCCCGATGAACTCCACGGCGAGGACATCGGAGGGGGTGCCCTGCACGAAGTCGAGCAGGCGGGAGTATTCGAGGTTGTCGCGGGCATTGTTGAGAATCATGGAGCCGATGTGCTCGACGGCGGAGGGGTTCAGTTCAAGGGTGGCCACGGTGGCCTCCATCGCCTCGATGAGGCCGTTGAAGTGGACGACGGCGACGGCGCGCATCTTGGGGCGGCGGACGAGTTTCAGCTTGGCCTCGGTGAGGGTGAACAGGGTACCCTCGGCACCGACGGCGAAGCTGGCCATGTCAAACTCCTGCCGTGGTTCGACAGGCTCACCACGAACGGGATTAAAGGCCTTTGCCAAAATGTCGAGGTTGTAGCCCCCGACGCGGCGCATGATTTTGGGGAAACGGGCGGCGACCTCGTCGCGCTCGGTGCGGCCGATGTCCATGAGTTCGCGATAGATGTGGCCTTCGAGTCCTTCTAACTCGGTCTTCTTCAGGAATTCAGCGGGTTTGAGAGGTGCGAATTTGGTACGGGTGCCGTCAGAGAGAATGACGGATAGTTCGTGGACGTTGTCGGAGGTCTTCCCCCAGATGATGGAGTGGGAGCCGCAGGAGTTGTTGCCGATGGCGCCGCCGATGTTGCCGCGGTTGGAGGTGGAAGGGTCGGGGGTGAAGAGCAGGTTGTGGGGTACGAGATGGCGGTTGAGTTCGTCGAGGATGATGCCGGGCTGGGCGCGCACCCACTGTTCTTCGGGGTTGACCTCGATGACGTTGCGGAGGTGCTTGGAGAAATCTATCACGACAGCGCGCCCGACGGTCTGTCCGGCGAGGCTGGTGCCGCCGCCGCGAGGCAGGACGGGGACGTTGTGCTTGTTGGCGGTCTCAATCACGGCGAGGACATCGTCGGTGGTTTTGGGGATGACGACGCCGAGAGGGACGATCTGGTAGATGGAGGCGTCGGTGGAGTAGAGGAGGCGGGATGTTGCGTCGAAGCGGACGTCGCCTGTGACGCGCTTTTTCAGTTCTTCGACGAGGTCGCGAGTGTCCGTTTCGTGTGCGGTTGCTTCGGCTACGGTCATAGACCGTATGGTAGCTGAATGGAGCTAGGGTTTCATCCCTAGAAATGAAAAGGCCCGCAGATGCGGGCCTTTTCGGTTTGGTATCGGTGATTTGAAGGTTATCTGGAGACTTTGACGATGAGTAACTGCTGTGTCCCGCGAGGGGTTTCGACTCTGACTTCCTGGCCAGCGTGCTTGCGGTGGATGGCTTTGCCGACCGGAGAGACGTCGGAGATGCGGCCTTCGAGCGGGTTGGCCTCGGCTGCGCTTACCAGGGTGTAGTTTTGCGACTTGCCGGACTCGGTGTCCTTGACGACGACCTTGGAGCCGACGCGGACGATGGAGTCTTTCTTGGCCTTGGAGTAGTCAACGACGCGAGCGTTCTTGAGCTGGCCGTCGAGTTGGCGGATGCGGGACTCGACGAGTCCCTTTTGTTCGCGGGCGGCCTCAAGGGGCGCGTTCTCCCGAACGTCCTTGTCCTGGGCGGCCTTGTGGATGTCTTCGGAGAGAGAGCTACTTTCTTCCTTGAGTCGGGCAAGCTCTTTTATGAGTTGTGCGTGACCTTCGGAGGTCATTTCGTCGCCTTTTTCCTGGGTAACAGACTCGCCACTTTGAGAACCGCGCGTCTTGGATTTACGGATACGAACGTGCTGGGCAAGGTTTTGCTCCAGGCGTCCTTTTTTCTTCATGTGAGAGAGGAAATTGCGTACGACTTGCAGACGTTCGGCTGCCTGTGGGGAGGCGCCTCCGGCGGCCATCCGCTCGGAGTAGTCGCCGATTTCGGACGGGGCAATCTGGTGGAATGGCCGTTCGACTCCACACCATTGCGCAAAGCGCTGAAGTTCGAGATGGGTTGCCGGGTCTTTACCCTTGGTCTTGGCTTCGCTGAGATAGAGTCCGATGGCTTCGACAAGGGTGAATGTCTGTTGTTCTTCTTGAACCAAGCTGCACACTCCTCGACTACTTTTGGCGAAATTTTCCAACGCGTCGTGACGGGCGGTGTCGACAACGGGTGGAAAATGCTCTGTTATTCATAGTAGTCAACGCCGGATGCAGTGTCAAACGAGGTGGGGCAAGAGGGGTGAGCGACGTGGAGCATTTTTCCTGCCCCGCAAAGTGATGGCGAGAAGGATGGCTGCTGTGGCGGCGAGAGCAGCGCCGACGAAGAAGGGCATGGAAGGGTCGAATGCGTCCCACAGCCATCCGGCAAGGACGCTAGCGGGGAATGCGGTGAGACCGATGGCGGTGTAGTAGAGACCGTAGGCGGTACCCCTGCGTTCGGAAGGAACCATGTCGGCGACAAGGGCCCGGGCGGCGCCCTCGGTTGCGGCAGAGTATACGCCGTAGATGAGGAATAAAGGAATGACATGCCAAGCGGTTTTGGCTCCGCCGAATCCCAGGTATACGAGAGCGAACAGGAGCCATCCCGCAACTATGACCCATCGTCGACCGATACGGTCGGAGAGGATGCCAGCAGGTGTGGATAGGAGTGCGCCGATTAGGTTGAACCCTGCGAGGAGGAGGATGATGGCGAAGATTGGCATCCCGACGTCCTGGGCGCGCAGGAGCAGAAATGCGTCACTACTGTTGGCGAGAGCAAAGATAACGAGAATGCCCAGAAGTATGATGAATCTAGTGGAGAATTTTCTGGCCGATATCTCAGCGGAGGCTGGAGTGAGCCCTACCGTGTCTGCTTTAGGCTCACGGACGAACTTCCACAAGACGAGGACGGCAAGGAAGGCGGGGATGGCGGCGATGAAGACGATGATATGAAAGGAGCCACGCTCCAGAAGGATATCGCCGCGCTGCATAGTGAGTATGACAAGAGCCGCGACAAGGGTGCCGAGCATGGCTCCGGCGGTGTCCATAGCACGGTGGAACCCGAAGCTACGACCGCGTTGGGCAGGGTTGGCGGAGGCGGCGATGAGGGCGTCGCGAGGGGCGCTACGGATGCCTTTGCCGAGGCGGTCGGTGAAACGGATGGCGATGACGATTCCCCAGCTTGTTGCGATGTAGAGGAATGGTTTGGCGATGGCCGCGAGTCCATAGCCAAGCAGGGTGAGACTCTTGCGGCGACGAAGCCGGTCGCTTAGCCAGCCGGAGGGTGCGCGTGAGAGGGTGGCGGTGGAGTCGGCAACACCTTCTATGACTCCGATGACGCTTGCACCTACGCCGAGGACGTTAGCGAGAAAAAAGGGCAAGACGATGAGAATCATCTCGCTACTGATGTCGGTGAGCAGGCTGACCCATCCCAATGCAACGACGTTGCGATTAATGCCCCAGAAAGTCTTAGGTGGCTTAGTTGCGTTGGGAGACGTGGTAGATGTCCTTATGATTTGCGAAATGGACTATTCCATGTCGCCCCAGGTGGTGCCGGTTTTGACTTCGACCTGGAGCGGCGCGTCGAGTTCCATGGCGGCGGGCATGAGTTCGAGGACCAGGGATTTTATCTGTTCGAGTTCGTCCTGGGGGACTTCGAAGATGAGTTCGTCGTGCACCTGGATAATCATGAGCGACTGGACTTTGAGTTCGTCCATTTTGCTTTGCAGGCGAATCATAGCGAGCTTGATGATGTCGGCGGCGGTGCCCTGGACGGGCATGTTGATGGCCTCACGCTCCGTAGCTTGCCGGATTTGGGGGTTGCTGGAAGTTATCTCCGGGGTGTAGCGTCTACGGCCCAGGAGTGTCTGCACATAGCCCTGGTCTCGCGCCATCTGCTTGGTGCTTTCTATGTAGTCCTTCACCTTGGGGTAGCGTCCCAGGTAGCTCTCTATGAAGTTCTTGCCCTCTTCCATGGACAGCTCCGTCTGCTGGGCGATGCCGAAGGCGCTGAGGCCGTAGATGATGCCGAAGTTCAGCACCTTGGCGATACGGCGCATGTCCGGCGTCACCTGGTCAAGCTCAACGCCGTAGACCTGAGCCGCCGTGGCGGCATGGATGTCCTGGTCAAGGCGAAAGGCCTCCAGAAGCCCCGGGTCCTCTGACAGGTGGGCCAGCACCCGAAGCTCGATTTGAGAGTAGTCGGCGGCCAGGAGCAGCCAACCCTCCTCGCCGGGGTGGAACGCTACGCGGATCTGCCTACCAAGGTCTGTGCGTATCGGGATGTTCTGCAGGTTGGGGTCGTTGGAGGAGAACCGTCCCGTTACAGACCCCGCCTGGTTGTAGGTGGTGTGCAGCCGCCCCGTCCGTGGGTTCACCAACGATGGCAGGGCGTCCACGTATGTCGACTTGAGCTTGCTGAGTTGCCGATGCTCCAGCACCATATCCACCAGGGGATGCACGCCACGCAGGGCTTCCAGGGCAGCCGCATCGGTGGAGTAGCCGCCGGTCTTGGTCTTCTTCGGCTTGCCTATCTCCGCCATCTCCCCAAGCTTGAGCTCGTCAAAGAGCACATCGCCAAGCTGTTTGGGAGAAGCCAGGTTGAAGATGTGGCCCAACGACTCGTAGGAGTCAACCTCTAGTTGGCTCAGCCGCTCACCCAGTGTGTACGCCATTGTTTCCATGAGATCGACATCCAGGGCGATGCCCGTAAGCTGCATCTGCACGATGATGGGCGTCAGGGGCACCTCTATGCCCGTAAAGTAGTCAAAAAGGCCTTCGGTCCGCAGCCGTTCATCCAGCATCTCCCAGAGTCGAAAGGTCATATCGGCGTCAGCGCAGGCGTAGGGCGAGACGAGTTCTATGGCTACCTTGTCCATGGTAGTCACCTTCCGACCGGAGCCAATGAGGTCGGCGATAAGCGTCATCTCAATGCCCAACAGATCAAGGACCATGTGTTTCAGCCCGATGGCCTTGTGGCCCAACAGGTGGGCGGCCAGCATTGTATCGAAGGCGAGGCCCTGCATGGTGACGCCGTTTGCGCCCAGCATGGTGAGGTCATAGTTGGCGTTGTGAGCAGCCTTTGGTACGTTGGGGTCCTCCAACACAGGCCGTAGGGTCTCCAGCACCTGCTCCAACGGGAGTTGCTTGCCCTCCGCATGGCCGACGGGCACATACCAGGCTTTACCAGCCTCTGTGGAGAAGGACAAACCAACCAGGCTGGAGTTCATGGGCTGAACACCCTTCACATCCGGATCCAGCGGCGCAGTCTCCGTATCGAAGGCGAAGCCCACCGACGACGCAAGCTCCTTAACCATCGAATCCAACGCCTTTGCGTCGGTGACGGTGTGATAGTCAGTGTCAGACGGTTGAGGACTATCGGTAGGCATGAGGCCCGGTTGGAGGAGCGTGTCCAGTCCACCCTCCGGTATCCGGTTGATGGTGCTAAAGAACTCCAGGTCCTTGAGCACCTCGACCACCTCTGAGCGGTCATACTCCCCCCATTTGGATTCATCCATGTTCAACTTTACCGGTGCGTCCCGCACGATGGTCACCAGGGTGAGGCCCTGGAAGACCCGTTCACGATGTTCCTCAAAGAGGGCTTGCTGCTTGACGGGAAGTTCCTCCAGGTGGTCATAGATGCCCTGGAGTGTGCCGTATTGAAGCAGAAGTTTGATGGCCGTCTTAGGGCCAACGCTGGGGATGCCAGGAATGTTATCGGACGTGTCGCCGCAGAGCGCCTTCAAGTCGATTACCTGAGCGGGAGTGAGGCCGCCGTAGCGCTCGCTGACCTCAGGCTCGCCATACAACGTCTGCTTCTGCGTCGAGTATTGCAGCAGCACGCGAACGTGAGGGCCAACAAGCTGAAGCGTATCGGTGTCTCCCGTAATGATGACCGTGTCCACGTCCTTGTCGCGAGCCTGAGCGGAGAGGGTGCCAAGCAGGTCGTCCGCCTCATACTTGTCCATCTCAACAATGGGGACGCGGAAAGCCTCCAGGAGTCGGCGGATGTGTGGGAATTGACCGGCAAGCTCCGGGGTCATGCTTGGTCGCTGGGCCTTGTACTCGTCAAACATCTCGTGTCGAAACGTCGGTGTAGGTCGGTCAAACGTCAGGATTACATGCGTGGGTTTCAGGGTCTCAATGGCTTTGAGGAGCATCTGGGTAAACCCGTAGACGCCTCTGATCTCTTCGCCTGTACGCCTGAGGGTGAGGGGGTTCTGGATGGCGTGGAACGCCCTATGAACCATGGCATGGCCGTCAAGGAGCACCAGGAGTGGGGTTGTCTCCACCGCGAATTTCGCTTGTTGAGCATCGGATGCTGTATCTGTCATGCCGCCCCTCACCTGTGGTTTAGGGCATCATTATACGCGGCCCCGTGGAGCGGGGCACCCAGTCCCGCAGCGGCGGGAGACCCGCAGGATTCATCCTGCACCTATATTCCTGACGGTCACTCAAGGGACGTGCACTGCACCCGCAGGGCCTGACGGTTACCAGCAAAATGCGCTCTGCTCCAAGCTTTCTGACGATTGCCAATGGGACGGGTATCCTTCCGCAAGCTCAGGGTGCAGAGTTATCTCAACCAGTTGGGACGGGGTAAACATGGCTCATGACGGGTAGAGGGTAGTCTAACGAGACTGTTTATTTGTGCATGCTGCTAACTTGGTTCGAGTCCCTTGCGTCGGCCTCCACAAGCAACTGTCTTGATTCCCTTTTGGAGAAGCATATAGTCCAACCCAGTTGTAGTACTTTGCAGGAGTGAAGACGGAGGAGTTAAATCCTCCCTGGACTTCTGATTGCAAAGCCTGAACTAATATCCAAGGAAATCAGAATCAGGCCCTAACCACATTTAGCTATGGGGCTCTTAACTCGACTACGGACGTCTTGGCATCGTCATGATGTTCACTACCAACTGGCCATCACAATAGGATCACATAGAACAGAATAGCAAAGTAATGGCAAGTACTTCCAACAATTACAGTTACATGCCAAACCGCATGGCTAAAGGGGATTCTGCACCATGAAAGGAAAAAGATTCCGAAGGTGTAAGCGATCCCTCCCAGGATCAGCCATACAAGTCCTCCCAAAGGAAGCCTATCGCTTAAGGGGACAATAGCAATGAGGCTTAACCATCCGATCCCGAGAAAAAGCACGTTGGATATCATTGGGAAACGATGGGCATAGAGGGTGTTCAGCATGATCCCCGTGAGTGCAAATCCCCATGCTACCCCGAAGAGACTCCATCCCCAACTCGCATTCAAGACTGCCAACGTAAAAGGTGTATAGGTGCCAGCGATGAGCAGAAAAATGAAGGCTTGCTCCATTGTCCTCAAGCGCCGTTTAAGCTCAACCGAACGAACCGCATGATAGGAAGTTGATGCCCCATAGAGAGACACCAAGGTGGCTCCATAAATGGCACTGCTGATGATCTGCAAAGCGGTTCCGTACACACTTGCGAAAACGACAAGAACTGACAGGCCGGCAATGCTCAATGCTAGGCCTAGTCCGTGAGTCAAGCTATTAACGACTTCTTCAAGAGGGGATTGATCTGATGCTGAATAGACGTACGATTGGCTAGCCTGATGCGGTTCAGGCTTCTGGCTGAGAGTATCGAAAGCCGGAATGTTTTTCATCTTTTGAGACTCCGGTGGGTTATAGGTTAAGACTCTATCAAAGCCAAAGCTGCATTTGGTATATGGGGTATTCGTGTCAACGATGCTGAAAAAGCAGCGACCCTTTGAGTAGCTGCTTGGACTAGCGTACCATGCCCTATTCAGTGGGGCCTGGAAATCCATAAATCGAGATTCCCCCAATCAGCGATACAACCACCAAAAGAGAATCCTTGTGGAGAAGCGAGGTTTCTGCACATTGTTAGCTTGAAACGGCCTACGACCCTTTTGGAGTATTTCAGAACCTACGCGCTCAGGATGTCCCGTTACTGCAAGACGACTCCATATTCCGATCCCCTTCCATATGGGTAGCATCGTGAACCTACCCTGTACAAATATGCTAGCATGCGGGCACCAGCATGATGAATAAACGTGGATTTATATGGGCAGGGTTTCTCCTCACCACGCTCTTTGCAGGGCTGCTGGAGCTACTCCGTTACCTCTATTTTGAAGAAGCTATGCCTGCTGCCGTGACCCACGGCATCTCCGGGGGAAGCGTGGGGGCAATCCTGGTCTTTACTCTGGGAACCCTAGGACGCACCAAACCTCAATCTCTGCAACAAACACAGGAGCTGATTGACCTCCATGCAGGCACGGAGCGACGAAACACGCAGTTTACCGCTCTATCCAACGCCGCATTTGCCATGACCTCTGAGCTTTCCTCTGAAGCGGTGTTTCAGCAGGTAATCGACCTAGCTAGGGAAGTTGCCAGTGCTCGTTATAGTGCTCTGGCTGTGCTGGACGAGAATGGCCAAGTAGAGGCGTTCCTCACCTCTGGCATCACCACGGAGGAACGGGCACGGCTAGGCCAGCCACCCACGATGAAACAGGGCCTGTTAGCAGTCCCTCTTCAGACTGGCCATCTATTGCGCGTGCCGAGCATAGGAGAGCACCCCCGTTCCGTCGGATTCCCGGAGGGGCACCCACCAATGGAACGGTTCCTGGGCGTTCCGGTGGTCTCCAAGGGAAAAACTGTAGGCCAACTCTATCTCACCAATGAGGCATCGGAACCGGAGTTCTCGTCAGAGGACGAGGAGATCATGACCCTGTTTGCCCGGCAGGCGGCTGTAGCCATCGAGAATGCTCGGCTGTACCGACAGGTGCAAACGCTGGCGATCCTGGAGGAACGAGAGCGCATAGCCCGCGATCTTCACGATAGTGTGATCCAATCTCTGTACGCCCTGGGGCTGCGGCTGGAAAACGTAGTCCAAACAACCCACGACATTCCGAAGCAGGTGGCAGATCAGCTGTCCTACTCCGTAGATAAGCTGGACGAGGTCATCCGGGACCTGAGGAACAACATCCTTGGCCTGAATCCTCAGGTATACTATGGGAAGCGACTCAACCAGGGCCTGGAAGATCTACTCACAGAACTCCAGTTAAACGCCTTTGTGAACGTTAACTTGTCACTGCCAGAGGATCTTGACGAGCCGCTTTCATCAAGCCACCGATTGGAGTTGCTGCAGGTAATGCGGGAGGCAATGACGAATATCCTCAAGCATGCCCAAGCACGGAAGGTCACCGTGAAGGGCACCCGTGACGATGGCCTCATCAAACTTACGGTCACAGATGACGGCAAGGGGTTTGACCCGCAGCAAGAGCGTAGCCTGGAACGCCAGGGGCTACGGAACATGGACATACGGGTCCAACGGGTTGGCGGGTGGCTGGAAGTAGACAGCGCCCTGGGCACTGGGACAACGATATCCGTGAACATCCCTATTACAGAAGCAGATGCCAAGGGGTAGGAGGAAGCCATGCGCGTCCTAATTGCAGACGACCATGAAGTGGTACGGGAGGGACTGCGTACTCTTCTGCAGCACGTTGGCGACATTGAGGTGGTGGCAGAGGCCGGTACCGTGCAAGAGAGCGTAGATGCCGCAAAAGCCCTGCACCCGGATGTTGTCATCATGGATGTGCGGTTGGCCGATGGCAGTGGCGTGGAGGCGTGTAGGGCTATCCGAGACGAAAACCCTGACACCAAGGTGATCATGCTCACGGCGTTCCCCGACGATAGCGCTGTGATGGGCTCCATCATGGCAGGGGCCAGCGGGTACCTGCTGAAGCAGGCGCGCGGCAATGACCTGGTAGATGCCGTCCGCCGCGTCGGTCGGGGGGAGTCACTATTGGATCCAGGAGTGACTCAAGGGGTGATGGCACGTATTCGGTCCATCAGCAATCAGAAAGCGATCCCCAGCAACGCCCCAAGCGAGCAAGAGGTCAAGGTGCTGAAACTCATCGCAGACGGGATGACGAACAAACAGATTGCCAGCACCCTCTTCCTGAGCGAGAAGACGGTCAAGAACTACGTTAGCAGCATTTTGGTCAAACTTGACCTGAGCCGAAGGGCCGAGGCCGCCGCCTACTATGTGCGTAACATCAGTCCTAACGAGGTTTAGCAAAAAGTACGGGTCTGCAATGCTCAGCATCACAGACCCGCAACCCAGGGGAGGGCCAACTCTACGCGAGGGTGGTCAATGTTCTTCTCTTCAACGTCTGCTGACCTATTGGTTCAACAACTCACATTCTACGGGCTAGGTTAGGGCCTCAATAGGGTAGAACGGTGTAGTCCTGACGGGCCAAATGGCCCCCACCCCATCTACCAGCCAACCCTTCAGGCGGGTTGCACCACTCCAGAGCCATCTATTTCCACTGCCCCCAGAAGCTCGTCCGCTATGGGGAAAAGTTCACGTTCCTCTTTGGCGAAGTGGCTGAGCAGCAGCCCCGTCAGGTCCTTGGTGAGCATGGGCACGTTGCCTCCATCCCGTGCGCCATCTATGCGACTAAACAGCGCCGATATCTGGCTGTGCTCTGCTTCCATGACGGCCAACGGGCCATCGTCACTACCAAGTTCACGTTCCAGCGCTGGAAACAGGACTTTCTCCTCCAGCTTGGCATGGTTCTCCAGCGCCGACCGAATGGTTGCTACCGTTCCTTTCACGTCGACGATAGAGAGACTGGCAATTTCCAACTGCTGTTCCAGACGCCAGACATCCTCACAGATAGCCCTGTGGTCTCTCCGCAGATACTCGCTAATCCTCATATACACCCCCAGGGCTAGCCCTGGCCTCACATGACCTGCCGGTTACCAGTGGGGTAATCCATTCATTCTTTGACCCTTCCCCTTCCGGGACGGGGCTCGTCCATAAGCTCTTCATGGGTGACGTGCTTGCCATCGGGAATGCGATAGAGGCTGGGGGTTGCGCTTGTCTCGCTCTGCGTAGGTGCTCCACAAGTCCCCAGGCACGCTCAGTTGGGGGCTGTGAGAGGTTCCTAACCCAGGACGATCTTGGCCATGTCTTCCTCCTTTTGCTACTCCCTTTTAGTGGCATACAAAGAACGTCAGCAACGGTTGGGTCCTACTACCTGAAGAACGACATGGGGTGAGAATAGTGGAGTTGCGTCAAGGTAAATAGAGTAAAAAGGCCCTCAGGTACGGGGCCAAGTGGCCCTAAACCTACATGATCTGCCAGCGCTCCGGGCAAACGTTCCAACGGGGCTGTCCTAGGCGATATTGCCAATTCCGCACATCAATGTTTCCACGGCCACATGGCTGTTTGGCCCCAGTAATAAGGGACGAATGGCACTACCACACCTCAGCTTTGCAAGCCATACTCGCAAATCAAGACGGATGGTGATCGTCACCAAGAGGCGTGGCGGTCAGCGCATCCTAAGGGGAATCAAGCACGAATACACAGAGGAGGAAGTGATGCTAAGCAAGGAAGAGAATGATCTGTTAACGCGAGTAGGCCCGGGCACCATCATGGGTGACATGATGCGGGAGTACTGGATGCCGTCCATGATGACCGATGAGTTGCCAGCCCCCGACTGTCAACCCGTGCGCCTGCGCCTCCTTGGGGAGAACCTGATTGCCTTCCGTGACACTAACGGTAAGGTAGGGGTGATCGGTGACTCCTGCCCCCACCGTGGCGCTTCCATGTTCTTCGGGCGCAACGAAGAGTGCGGCCTACGCTGCGTCTATCATGGCTGGAAGTTTGACACGAACGGGGACTGCGTTGATATGCCCTCGGAGCCCCCGGAGGGCCGCTTCATCGAAAAGGTAACGGCGACTGCATACAAGACTCAGGAGCGTGGTGGCCTGATCTGGGTGTACATGGGAACCCGCGCCGAGCCGCCATCGTTGCCCTCCCTGGTGGCGAACATGCAGTCAGAAGGCGAGTACACTGTCAGCGGGTATTACTCCGAATGCAACTGGATGCAGTCTCTGGAGGGTGACTACGATACCATCCATGTGAGTTTCCTCCACGCCGGCGCACGCAAGCCTGAGGAGATTCCAGATCCCGATATATCGTTTGAACGCTATGCGCTGAAGACGCGTTGGGCGCGGCACCACGTCGCAGACACGGGCTTCGGTTGCACCTCCGGCAACAACAGGCCGGCAGAGGATGACACCACCTACTGGCGCATCGCCCACTTCCTCTTCCCCTTCTACGCAATGGTTCCTGCCAGCTTCCGGGAAAAGGGCTTCATCGCCGTTGTTCCCATGGACGATGAGAATACCATGCGATGGCATGTCAGCTGCCGGAACCCCGCATTGCCCCGACCACCCGGCTTCGGAGGACCGCCGATCGTCAACGGCCTGCCCACCTCCTTCCACCTGGATGCCTCGCGCAACGGCACCGGCTGGTTTGAGCGTTTCCCAATCGCCGGCGTCCGCAGCAACGACTACCTGATTGACCGCGACGCCCAGCGAGCGTTCGTAGGAGGCCTTGGTTACAGCGGTATGCCCGGTCGAGGCCAGGACAACGGCATGACAGAGAGCATGGGCGTCATCTACAAGCGTGACCAGGAGCACTTGGGCGTGACCGACGCCGGGATCATCCGCATGCGGCGCATTTTGGCAAGGGCATCGCGAGCACTCCGCGAGGACGGCACGACACCTCCAGGCGTGGACAATCCAGAGCTTTACAAAGTGCGCTCGGTTTCAACCCTCGTGCCCAACGGCGTCAACGGCATTGAAGCAACACAGGACCTGCAATGGGCGGAGTTGGCGGAGGAGGAGCAGCCAGCGGGCTAAATACAACGTATATGTTCCCGGCCCTCTCCGGTCTCAGAAACCGGGAGGGTCGGGATAAGCCAAGGAGAGCGAAATGGCGGAAGCAACCAAGATAGAAGTCATTGCTGGCCCCAAGGGCGACGCGGAGATCATTGAACTCTATGAAGCGAACCAGCCGCTTCAATACAACATCCACTTCAAGGGGCAACAGTCAGAAATCTTCATGACCCTGGGAGAGGCCTACCTGGAAGCAGGCAAGAAGGCCGGCGTCAAGACCTAGACACACGGATCACCGCCCCGGTATTAAAGTTGGTTATCTTAGGAATTAGAGGGCGAGAGTGCCTTCGCTCACGAGCGCATTGCTGACAGAGCTAAAAACTGAGTAGGGGAAGAAGAATCGTTATGCTTACACAGGAAGAGAATGAGATTCTGGTCAGGACGGGTCCGGGGACTCCGATGGGGGAGTTGTTTCGACGCTTCTGGCTGCCCGTGATGTTGTCGGAGGAGATACCAGAGCCGGACTGTCCACCCGCACGGCTGCGCGTAATGAACGAGGACCTCATCGGCTTCCGGGACACCGAAGGCAAAATAGGGATCATCGATGCCTACTGTGCCCACCGGTTCTCGCCCCTGTTCTTCGGGATGAACGAGGAGTGCGGCATACGGTGCCTGTACCACGGTTGGAAGTATGACGTGAACGGCCAGTGCGTTGACGTACCCTTCGTCCCCGAAGGGGAGACCTTCAAGGAAAAGGTACAGCTCAAATCCTATCCAGCCCTGGAAAGGGGTGGCTTCATCTGGACCTATATGGGCCCAAAGGAGCTCCAGCCGCCGTTCCCGGACTTTGACTTCGCGGCCATCCCTGAGAGCCACCGGGAAAACTGGAAGATCATCTGCGAGTGCAACTGGATGCAGTCCCTGGAGGGCCAGCACGACCCCAGCCACCTATATTTCACCCATGGCTTCCGGGACTTGACTGAAGGTGGCCCAACTGTGCAAATGGGTATGACCACTGGTACTAACCTCACTACAGTAAGGATGCCTGCGGCATTCCAAGACACAGAGTACGGAGTGGCCTGGGCTACGGTGTGGAGTAGTGACGACAAAGAGCAGGTGGTCAACATCGGCCACCATCTGCTTCCGGTCTTCGACGCCAGCCCCTCGTACAACAACCCTGGGCGGGGCAAGATCCCTCTGGGGTACCAGCGGATGCGGGTGCCTATTGACGATGTGACGTGCATGGTGTTGCGGGTACGATGGAACCCGGAAGGCCCGTTGGCGGAGGAGTTCCGAGAGGCCCATAACGCCTGGTTGGTCCCGGAAAAGATTCCGGGGACGTACCGCCCGGTGGCCAACAAGGCCAACAACTACCTGATCGATCGGGAGATGCAGAGGAACTACAACTACTCTGGGATCAACAACTTCCCGCTGCAGGATATATGTCAGATCGAACAGCAGGGTGGCCCCATCATGGACCGTACCAGGGAGAAACTGACCAGTCAGGACGAGACCAACATTCATATCCGGCACCAGTTGATAAGGGCTGCCCGGGACTTGATGGAGGGCAAGGAGCCAGCGGCGCCCCACAGGCCAGAGCTGTTCCAGGTGAAAAGCGCCACCATCAAGGCGCCAAAGGACAAGCCGGTTGAGGATATCCTGAAAGAGGCTCTGAAGTCGCTCGTCCCGGCTGCTTAACGTTGCGACCTGTTTGGTCGGCATGCCACATGCGGCGGCCGGAGCTTCTGCTCGCCAAACTCAAACTGTTAAACGATTGGACGAGTAGGTAGTGGGTCAGTTTGAAGTTGACGGGCTGCGCCCACGGTGATAGCCTTGATGCATGAATGACCGCTCA
>JAQBWG010000169.1 GCA_027625225.1 Chloroflexota bacterium
ACGAACTCAAATACTGGATAGCCCTTCAGCGCATATCCGGCGTCGGCCCCATCGCCATGGCCGCCCTCGAACAACGCTTCGGCGCCATGAGCGAAGCCTGGAAAGCTGGCGACGAAGCCCTCAAGTCCGCCGGCCTCGACAAAAAAACCGTCCGCTCCGTCACTACGAGCCGTCCCGCGCTCGACCCGGATAGCGAACTCGACCTCCTCGACAAGGCCGGGGCGCAGGCGTTCACCTGGCACGACGACGGCTATCCCCGGCGGCTCAAAGAGATTCATGCCCGGCCCGCCGTGCTCTACGTCAAAGGCCAGCTTCTCCCCGAAGACGAGCGCTCCGTCGCCGTCGTCGGCACCCGCCGCGCCACCGCCTACGGCAAACAGGCCGCCCAATCGCTCAGCGAAGGTCTCGCCCGCTCTGGCATCACCGTTGTAAGTGGTCTTGCCAGAGGTATAGATGCCGTCGCCCACCGCGCCGCGCTCGATTCCGGTGCCCGCACCATCGCCGTCATGGCCTCCGGCCTCGACATCATCTACCCCGCCGAGCACGCCAACCTGGCCGACCGGATAGCACGCAACGGCGCCCTCGTCACCGAGCACCCCATCGGCACTCGTCCCATCGCCGAGCACTTCCCCCGCCGCAACCGCATCATGAGCGGCATGACCCTCGGCACCCTCGTCATCGAAGCGGGCCAGGGAAGCGGCGCGCTCATCACCGCCAACCTCGCCCTCGAACAAAACCGCGAAGTCTTCGCCGTTCCCGGCAGTATCTACTCACCGTATAGCCGTGGCGTAAACAACTTGATAAAAGCCTCCGCCGCCAAGCTGGTCAGCGACCACACCGACATCCTCGAAGAACTCAACCTCTCGTCCGTCGGTGAACACACCGAGCAAATCAAGATGCGCGCCGTGTTTCCCGTGGACGAAAACGAGTCCAAGTTGTTGCAGCACATCTCCTACGAACCGGTACACATGGACGAAATCGTCCGCAACAGCGGCATAGCCATCGCCAGGGCCAGCGGCACCCTCGCCATCATGGAAATCAAAGGCCTCGTTAAACAGGTCGGCGGCATGAACTACGTCAAGCTGCGCGAAGAAGCCGCCGAATATCGCACCAACCCCATCAAGAGAGACCGTTGAAAGAGTCCGACCTCTACCTTCCCGTCAAGCACTTCTTGGAGTTGCAGGGCTACGAGGTCAAAGGCGAGGTGGGGAACTGCGACATCGTCGCCGTCCGCGGCGATGAAGAAGTCCTCGTCGTCGAACTAAAGCTGTCATTGAATCTCGACCTCATACTGCAGGCGGTCGAACGGCTTGCCGTCTCATCGAAGGTCTATATCGGCATACCGGCTGGCGCACCCAGTTTGAAAAAGCGGAGGCGGCAGACCGTGAAGCTGTTGAGGATGCTTGGCCTTGGCCTGCTAGTGATAGACCCCAACGTCCGGCAACACGGCGTAGACGCCGTCCTCGACCCCGCAGAATACCGGCCCCGGCCGTCCGCCAGAAAGCGGGGACTGTTACTCCGTGAATTCATGCGGCGTGTCGGCGATCCCAACCTCGGCGGGACGTCCGGCAAGGGTGGCATCATGACCGCGTACCGCCAGCGCACACTGGAGATAGCGGAGTACCTCAAGGCCAACGGCCCCAGCAAAGCCTCTCAAATAGCGGGCGCGATTGGAGACCCCAAGGCAAGAGACATTCTGTACAGGGATGTCTATGGCTGGTTTGAGAGACCTTCGACTGGCATCTACGCCCTATCACCCCGAGGTGTGGAAGAGCTGTCGCTGTGGGCTGGCGGCCGGAAGGCCTAAAGAAGCTCCTACCACTGTCTGATGCACAGGTATTTGTCCGCTATCTGATTTATCACTGAACTGGTCACTTTCAGTAGATTTTTAACCTGGGTTGTTCATACTACTAACCAATCGCAAAACCAGGGGGAGTCCACTTCCTGAGAGGGGCTGCGCCCCTCTCAGGTTTCTTCCCCTTCTCAGCAGGAGAAGGGGACAGGGGATGAGGTATCTGTAAAAAGTCACGCCGGTTCATGCAAAAATCCTTCGAACGGAAGAACTTCGCGACTTTCCAACAAGCCAGGGTGCCGCGAAGCAAAAGCGTAGCCACAGGCAAATAGTGTATAGTCTCCAACCGGCCCGCAAACGCAGCACCCCTATATTCATCTGCTACAGTAGAAAGAGGACGCAGGTGCACCCTGCGAACCCACAGCACATCTAACGAAGTGAGAACATGGCAAAAAATCTAGTTATCGTTGAATCACCCGCCAAGGCCCGCACCGTCGGTCGCTTCCTTGGCAATAAATATGTTGCAATGGCCTCGATGGGCCACGTGCGCGACCTTCCTAAAGGCGAAATTGGCGTCAATGTGGAAGACGGGTCCTTCACCCCCAAATACGTCATCATCGACGACCGTAAGAAAACCCTCGCCGAACTGAGGGCCGAATTGAAAGACGCCGACGTCGTCTACCTCGCCACCGACCCTGACAGAGAGGGCGAGGCCATCTCCTGGCACCTCTTGGAAGCCGCCAAGATAGATATCAAGAAAACCAAACGCGTCGTCTTCCATGAGATTACCAAGCAGGCCATCGAAGAAGCCTTCGCCAACCCCAGGGAACTCGACATCCGCCTCATCAACGCCCAACAGGCCCGTCGCATCCTCGACCGCCTCGTCGGTTACGAGCTCAGCCCCGTTCTCTGGCGTAAAGTCCGTCGTGGGCTGTCCGCTGGCCGTGTCCAGTCCGTCGCCCTGCGCCTCGTCGTCGAGCGTTACAACGAACACACCGCGTTCGTGCCCCAGGAGTACTGGTCTATTGACGCCCTCCTGACCAAACAACCCGGCAACGGTACGGACACCCAGTTCAAGGCCAAATTCTTTGCCCCCACCGGTGAGAAAAAGGCCATCGAGATACCCAACGAAGCCGAAGCCAAAAAAATCACCGGCAACCTCGAAGGCGCCGTCTACACCATTGAGTCCGTTCAGAAGAAAGAAAAGAAGAGCCGTCCCTCCCCCGCCTTCATCACCAGCACGCTCCAGCAGGAGGCGTCGCGCAAGCTTCGCTTCACCGCCCGCAAGACTATGCAAATTGCCCAGCAGCTCTACGAAGGCCTCTCCATCGGCGACGAAGAAGTCGGCCTCATCACTTATATGCGTACCGATTCCACCAACGTCGCCGCGTCCGCCGTTAGCGAGACCCGCGACTACATCAAGAAAGCCTATGGCGCGGAGTATGTTCCCGACAAGCCGCGTTCCTATAGCAAAAAAGTCAAAGGCGCACAGGAAGCCCACGAAGCCATCCGGCCCACGTCCACCATGCGCGTCCCCATAGATATTCGCGCCCACCTCACCGCCGACCAGTACAAACTCTACGACCTCGTATGGAAGCGCATGGTCTCCAGCCAGATGGAAGACGCCCTCTTTGACTCGACCAGCATCAGCATAACCGCGCACAGCGCCAAGTCCGGCGAAGACTACACCTTCAGAGCCTCGGGTTCGGTGATGAAGTTCCCCGGCTTCCGTGCCATCTATCTCGAAGGCAAGGACGACAGCGATTCTCAAGATGACGAGACCTCGACCCTGCCCGAGCTGACCAAGGGCGAGAGTGTGAACTGCCTTGGCATCGAACCGGGACAACACTTCACCCAGCCGCCCGCCCTCTACAACGAAGCTACGCTGGTCAAAGCGCTGGAAGAAAAAGGCATAGGCCGTCCCAGCACCTACGCCGCAATCATCTCCACCCTTACCTACCGCGACTACGTCCGTAAAGAAAAAGGACGCTTCGAGCCCTCCAAGCTGGGCATCGCCGTCAACGGCCTGCTCATCGCCCACTTCCCCAACATCATGGATATCAACTTCACCGCCGAGATGGAGAAAGAACTCGACGATATCGCCAGCGGCGAACGCGAATGGAAGCCCGTCCTGAAGGACTTCTACGGCCCCTTCAACGAATCGGTGGGCGAAGCCATGACCAACGCCGAGCGCGTCCCCAGGGATCAGATAGACGAAGAGTCCGACGAAGTCTGCGAGGAGTGCGAACGGCCCATGGTCATCAAGTCTGGCCGCTTCGGACGCTTCCTGTCCTGCTCCGGCTTCCCCGAGTGCAAGAACTCCAAGCCGCTTCTCAAGCGTACCGGTGTGGATTGCACCGAAGACGGTGGC
>JAQBWG010000170.1 GCA_027625225.1 Chloroflexota bacterium
GGAGATGCCTGGCGAGCCCGCCGATTCGACGTTCCCCTCGCGAGTGCAGCTCAAGTCCTACCCAGTTCAAACCCTCGGCGGATTGGTCTGGGCATACCTCGGACCTCTGCCCGCGCCGATGATTCCGCACTACTACCCCTTCGTGGAAGAAGGTCGGGTGCGCAGCATCGGCTGGACTCACGTCACCTGTAACTGGCTCCAGATCATGGAGAACTCGCTGGACCCGATCCACGCAGAGTACCTCCATGGGTACTTCTCCAAATACGTGCTTCAACGCTTGGGCGTCATTAAGCACCGAGGGGACATCTACGGCAAGCGGCCCGTCGAGGATGACCCGGACGTTAAGTACTGGCGGAAGGCTGGCGGAACGATGCGCCATATCTCAGCGTCCACGAGCCGGTTCGAGCACGGCATCCTGAAGCACCGATGGCTCGAGGGCGAGAAGCAAGAGGAGTCTATCGGGTGGAATATAGGGCACCCGATCTTGTTCCCGAACTTGGAGTCGGGAACGGGCGGGCACGACTTCCAGATCCGAGTGCCGATGGACGACGAGAACACGTATTACATCTACTACTACGCACACCTTCCACGCGAGGGAGAGCCGGTCGACCAGGCAGAAGAGGACATCCCGGTCTACAACGTGCCTATCGCTGGCGTCGATGGGCAGGGCCAGCCGATCTGGGAACAGTTGGATAACAACAGCGGCCAGGACCACTTCGCATGGACCTCCCAAGGACCACGCACCAAGGTGGCTGGAAAAACTCGGCCAGACGGACATGGGCATCATTCTGTACCGGCGGATGCTCATGGAACAGATGCAGGTCGTGGAGGACGGCGGTGAGCCGATGAACACCTTCCGCGACCCAGCGAAGAACGACATCATCTGGATACCGTACGACCGCATGGGCGATGAGGTGATTGAGGGCAAGCGGAGCACGCCGAAGAACCCCAAGCCACACCGCGAGGGGATGAACGCGGGGTCGTCAGGGAAGTTCAACACGTTCAACCTCGCGTACGCCGAGAAGAACGGGCAGCCGCTGCCGCCCCCATTCCCGGAGTCGGCCAAGACAACCGTCGAGGTCTCACCGGGCTAGCGGGAATTCCAACCAAACCTTACGGCGGGGTGGTTACCCCACCCTGCCATCGAGTCACGCTAGGAGTTACGACGATGAAATTGGATGGCATCAACCCAGGGACGAACCTGGTGACGGTATCAGGCGACGTGGTCGAGTTGTTGGAAGTGACGTCAGGCGGGGCGTCCGCCAAGGTGCGTTACGTTGAAGTCCTCGGCGGCGCGGCTGCAGCGGTGGGCAATGAAGACACGCTCTACGCAGAAGACATCATGACCGTGGACGATAATCGGTTCATCGGGCCTGGGCAAACGGCGTCTACGGCTGGCTAAGACGCGCGCCGAATCCCGTTTGCAAGACCTGCGCCGTGGCGCACAATACTGTCCATGTTGCTGATTGCACACCGTGGCGCATCGGGCGAGGCCCCGGAGAACACGTTCGCCGCTTTCATTCTCGCGTTGGCCCATCAAGCCGATGGAGTCGAGGCCGACGTACGGTTATCGTCAGATGGCGTCCCGATCCTGATTCACGATCCGCGGCTTGATCGCACCGCGGGCCAGCCTGGCCAGGTGGCCGACAAGGATTACTCCGACCTCGCGCCGCTGGATGTGGGATCGTGGAAGGACGCCAAGTTCGCCGCTGAGCGCATGCCCCGGTTGGACGAAGTTGTGCGATGGTCTGCTGACAATCAAGTGCTGCTTCGGTTGGACTGCAAAGCAGTCGAGCGCGATGTCGCCAGTCTGGTTCGCCAAGTGACTAGCATCCTTTGGGCAGTGGGGGATGGCCTCGCGCCAGCCGAAGTGATGTCGTCGTCACCGAAGGCATTGGCGGCGGCCAAGCAGACGCACCCTGGGGTGCGGACCGGCCTCGTCGTCACCAACCGGATGGCGGACCCGCTAAGCAGTGCGAAGGCGGCACGCTCGGACTGGATGCACATGCACTGGCCAAGGGTGACGGCGGAGATCGTGGATTAGGCGCACGAGGCCCGCATTTCGGTCGACGCGTGGACGGTCAACGACACGAAGACGGCGACATCGCTGGTGCGGATGGGCGTGGACTCCATCGAGACCGACTTCCCCGCGCTCCTGCATAGCCTAAAAGCCATTTCATGAAGATCCCCGCAGGCAGATACCTCATTCGCTCGTTCGAGGACCAGGACGCTGCGGCGATGGCTGAACACGTCAGCAACCCCAACGTCACCCGCACGCTCGCGGCACGCTTTCCGTCGCCTTACACGGAAGAACACGCCAAGGCGTGGATCAGCCTTTGCCATTTAGAGGCAGAGCCGGTTAATTTCGCTATCACCGAGAACGGCGATCTGGTCGGCGGCATCGGCCTGACGGTCCAACGAGGGGCCCGCCGTCGGGCAGCGGAGGTGGGCTTCTGGGTGGCGGAGGCCCATTGGGGGAAGGGCATCGCCACCGAGGCGCTGCAGGCCTTCACGGACTACGCCTTCTCGCGATTCGACCTGATACGGCTATTTGCGTATGTGTTCGAAGGCAACACACGTTCCACCCGCGTGCTCGAAAAGGTCGGTTTCACCTACGAGGGCACGCTGGAGTCGAGCATCGTCAAGAACGACGAGGTGTATGGCGAGCTGGTATTCGCGCTTGTTCGGCCCCAGATCGTCCCTTGAGCCCCGTGGTCGATATCGCGATCTCCGATGGGCTGTCGATACGGGAATGGCGCCCGGACGACGCAGCGTCGCTGGCCAAGTATGCGAACAACCGCAAGATCTGGCGCAATCTACGCGACCGCTTTCCGCACCCCTACACCATCGACGACGCACGCGGTTGGGTTGGAGCGGACGTCGGCAAGACTCCTGTGGTCGAGCTGGCTAGTTCGCATAGAGCGAAGTCTCGGGATGGTACGCAGACCAGCCGTACCACATGGAGATGAAGGACGGGGTGAACTCAAGGGTGTCGCCGGCGTGAGTGCCGGTTATTGCTTGACCCGTCTTTGTCCAGCTAGATGATGTTTGCTCGTCGACGAGGATGAGCAGCTGGGTGCCTGCGGTGACGAACGATAGGACTTCACCACCGATGGTTCGCTTGAAGGCGATGCCTGTGCCCGTGTTGGCGTCGTAGACCACGACTACGGGCACGCCGCCGACTTCCGTGTTGACGACTCCACCAGCGGCGGTAAGTTCGGATATCGGGAATCCTTCGTGAACCCCGTTGGCTTCGACACCTACGACCAACTCGTCGAACGGGAGCCGAGAGTCTCCGAACTCGCTGTTGTTAGGGTCGCTCATGGAGGCTTTTTCTTCGCTGTACCAGCTTTGGTAAGGAGTGTCCCAATCCAACACAGTGGTGTTGGGGTATGCCTCACGCCAAGCTGACCACTTCATGAGCGGCATTGGAATGAAGCTGAGCCGCTCGCCGGCCAGAGGGCCCTGGGACGCCGCGCCGTCGAGGTGCGCCCAAACAGTGCCGGTCGTGCGGTCGGACATAAGGAACACGCCCTTGTAGAGGCCGAGCAGGTCAAAGCGAAGCGGTTGACCGTTCATCACGGGGTCGAACCCGACCCCCGTTCTACAAAGCACTCAGTAGGTGACTAGCACCGGTGAGCCATCGACCATGTCGTTAACGATGTGGTGATACCACATCATCGCCACCGGATAGGCTCGCACCGCACCTCCGCTGGAGTAGCCCAGCACGAGACTATCATCGGTTAGGAACGACGCTGCTGCCGCCGCCGTCACCACGCTCGGGTCATCCATAACCACGAACCCTGGGCTACCACCACTGGTCTGGCGCGCGCCCACGGGAGTCGCAGTCGGCGCTGGCGTTGGCGTGGGAACTAGGGAGGGAGTCGCGGTCGGAGCCAACGTCGGCGTTGGCGTCGGGACAGCTATCGGCGTAGCGGTCGGAGCAGGCTCCCCCGCTGGTGCAGACGTTGGTGTGGGCGAGGCGACCGAGACAACAGTCGCAGTCGCAACTGGCGCTGGCGTTGGCGTCGGGGCTATTGCCGCAATAGGCGTCGCCGTCGGCTGAAGTGCAATGGAGACCGTGGGTGTCGGCGTCTCCACCAACAGAACCTCGCCAGCAGCCGCGCTTGGGGGCGTCGAGCACCCCACGGCGACGAGC
>JAQBWG010000171.1 GCA_027625225.1 Chloroflexota bacterium
TAGAGGCTACGGCGTCGGCGAGGCCGAGCAGAAGCGTGGACTTGCCGATGCCGGGGTCGCCAGCGATGAGGATGACGGATCCCTGTACGATGCCGCCACCTAGCACACGGCTGACTTCGGCGGAGGGCAAGACGAGGCGGGAGCGCTGCTCGGTGGCGACTGCGGCGAGTTCACGCACGGGACGGGGGGTGTCGCCGAGCCATTGACGGGGACGCCCGAGGCCGTTCTTTTGGGGGAGGGCCATTTCGCTGAGGGAGTTCCACGCTCCGCAGGATGGGCAGCGGCCTTCCCACTTGGGGGTGTCGTTGCCGCATTCGCCGCAGACGAAGACGCTTTTCGATTTGGCACGGGCCACGGCAGGTTACTCGCTTTCGATGATGTGTGGGGTCATTCTAGCAGAGGAATCCGCAGGCTGGATAAAAGCTAACATACACATAAAGAGGGCCGCAGGTAAAACCTACGGCCCTCTTTATCACCACGTTCGTGGGTTGTTATGCAGAAGTGGTCGCGGCGGGCTTCTGGGTGACGATTTTAATCTCGTCTTCCTCAAGGTCGATGAGCGCCGTATCGCCAGGGTTGAGCTGTCCGCCCAGTACTGCGTCGGACAGTTTGTCCTCGACCTGGTCCTGGATGACCCTCCGCAACGGGCGGGCTCCGAAGTAGGGGTCGTAGCCCTTGTCGGCGAGCCAAGTCTTGGCCTCCGGCGAGACTTCCATACTGACGCCCTTGGCGACAAGCTCGTGAGCCACGTTGGCGAGCATGAGGTCAACGATCTGCTGCATGTGCTCGCGGGTTAGCGCATGGAAGACGACGTTGGAGTCGATACGGTTGAGGAACTCGGGCCGGAAGAAGCGCTTCACTTCTTCCATGACGTTCTGCTTCATCCGCTCGTAGCGCTGGTCGTCGGAGCCGTCCTCGTCGCCGGCTTGCTTGCTGAAGCCGATGGTTCTGTCCTGGCGGATGAGGTCGGAGCCGATGTTGCTGGTCATGACGACGATGGTGTTGCGGAAGTCGACCTTCCTGCCCTTGGAATCGGTGAGGTGGCCGTCGTCGAAGATCTGCAACAGGATGTTGAAGACCTCGGGGTGGGCCTTCTCAATCTCGTCGAGGAGGATGACGGAGTATGACTTGCGACGCACGGCCTCGGTGAGCTGGCCGCCGTCGTCGTAGCCGATGTAGCCCGGAGGCGCGCCGACCAGGCGGGCGACAGCATGCCGCTCCATGAATTCGGACATGTCGATGCGGACGATGGCGTCTTCACTGCCGAACAGGAATTCGGCGAGCTTCTGGACGAGGTAGGTCTTGCCAACGCCGGTGGGGCCAAGGAAGACGAATATGCCGACGGGGCGCTTGGGGTTCTTGAGCCCGGAACGGGCACGACGGACAGCCTTGGAGACGACGGTGATGGCTTCGGATTGGCCGACGACCTGTTCGGCGATGGCCTTTTCCATGTTCACGAGACGTTCGGTCTCGCTGGTGGTCAGCCGGGTGACGGGGATGCCCGTCCACATGCTAACGACCTCGGCGATGTCCTCTTCGTTGACTACGGCCTCTTCGCGGTCCTGCTCGGCTTCCCACTCTTTTTCGAGTACTTCCAGCCGCTCGGCAAGTTTGGTCTCACGCTCGCGAAGCTCGGCGGCGTATTCGTACTCCTTGGAGGCGATGGCCTGCTCTTTTTCATCCCGAACGCTGTTGAGAGCCTTACGGGCCTCGGTCACGGACAAGGGTGCTGAACTTAGATTGATGCGCACACGGGACGCGGCCTCGTCGATGAGGTCAATGGCCTTGTCAGGCAGGAACCGGTCGGCGATGAACCGCGACGCGAGTTGGGCAGCGGTCCGCACGGCCTCGTCGGTGATAGTGAGCTGGTGGTGCTCTTCGTATCGCGGCTTGACGCCCCGCAGGATTTCAATCGTCTGGTCAGAGGAGGGTTCCTCTACCCGAACAGGCTGAAACCGCCGCTCGAGGGCAGGGTCGCGTTCGATGTATTTGCGGTAGTCGTCCATGGTGGTGGCACCGATGCACTGCAGTTCGCCACGCGCCAGCGAGGGTTTGAGGATGTTCGCGGCGTCAACCGCGCCTTCGGCTGCGCCAGCGCCGACCATGGTGTGTACTTCGTCGATGAAGAGCACACAGTTACCGGAGCTGCGAATCTCTTCGATGACCTTCTTCAACCGCTCTTCAAACTCGCCGCGGTACTTGGTACCGGCTACAAGTGCGCCCATGTCCAGGGTCACCAGACGCTTGCCTTGCAGTGTTTTGGGGACGTCGTTGTTGGCGATACGCTGTGCAAGCGCTTCCACGATGGCTGTCTTGCCCACGCCGGGCTCGCCGACGAGGATAGGGTTATTCTTCGTCCGGCGGCTCAATATCTGGGTGACTCTCTGAATTTCCTTCTCGCGGCCCACCGTCGGGTCAAGTTTGTTGCCTCTGGCAGCCTGGGTCAGGTCAATGCCGAGCTGGTCGAGCGTCGGCGTGCGGGTCGAGGACTTGGCCCCGGTTCCGCTGCTGGTCTGCCCGCCCTGCTGGACGTTCTGGGTGAGGATGCGGGCGGTTTCGGCGCGCACCCGGTCGAGATTCACTCCCAGGCTTTCGAGAACGCCAGCGGCAACGCCTTCACCTTCACGCATGAGGCCGATGAGCAGGTGCTCGGTGCCGATGTAGTGATGATTCAGTCTGCGGGCCTCGTCCACGGCTAACTCGATGACCTTTTTCGCACGGGGGGTGAGGCCGATTTCTCCGCTGGAGGTTCGCTCCCCGCGGCCGATGATAAATTCGACGGCTGAGCGGACTTTGCTCAGTTCGACATTCAGATTCGACAGCACCTTTGCGGCGACACCGTCCGTCTCACGGACAAGTCCAAGTAAAATATGTTCGGTACCAATATAGTTGTGGTTGAAGCGTTGCGCTTCTTCCTGGGCAAGGGAGAGTACCCGTCTCGCCCGTTCTGAGAACTTTTCAAATCTGCTAGCCATATCGCACCATCTCCTGCCTTATTCGCTGGATTCGTCCTGGTCTTCTTCCATACCGCCTAAGGCTTCTTCCTCGTCAACCTGTTTTAGACTGAGGCCCAACCTGCGCCGTTCCGGCTCTATCCTCAGAATCTTGAGCTTCACCACATCCCCCTCCGCGACAGCTTCTTTTGGATGGTTGATAATTCTGTCGCTCAGCTCTGAGATGTGAATCAGCCCCTCGACTGCACCACCGCTCTCCATATCTCCTACTCTAGCAAATGCACCGAAGTTTGTAAGCTTAGTTATGGTGCCTTCGATGATGTCGTTCACTTCGAAACGCTCACCCACGGTTGCCCACGGTTCCGGTTGAAGTCTTTTGATGCTCAGGGCAATCTTCTTGGTTTCGGCATCTACTTTCAGCACGCATACGTCCAGTTCTTGCCCCACGCGGACGACTTCTTCGGGGGTTCCAACCGGTGCCCACGACATTTCCGAGATATGAACCAGGCCGTCGGCTCCTCCCAGGTCGACGCACGCACCGAAGGTGCTGATGCCGGTAACTTTGCCCTTCCTCACCTCTCCTTCGTGCAGTTCTTCGATGAGTTTGGCTTTCCGGTCTTCTCTGTGCTTCTCTACAAATTGTCTTTCGGAGAATATGGCCCGGTTTCGACTTCTGTTTAACTCTATAACGTTGAGGGTTAGCTCTTTGCCTATGTCCGGGTTTGCGCCCGATTCTTTTTGTTCACCGTCGTCGGGTGCCCCGGATTCCTGTGGTTCCGGAGAGGCACCGGCATCGCGGATGGCATCGCGTGAAACCGAAACCAACTGAGAGGCGGGAATAAACCCCTGGATGTTTTCTACTTCGATAATTGCGCCGCCGCGGTTGAATCCGATGAGCTTGCCGGTGACCGTCTCCCCCGCTTCCATCTTCTGCGCCAATACCGCCCAACCCTGTTCACCGACCGCCCTGTCCACAGACAAAATCGTCGCGTCTTCCCCGGTTTCCGTTTTCACCACCATGGTGAGGATGGGGTCGCCTACTTCAATGCGTTCAGCTTTTTCCGGGCTAATGGTTTTCATTTCCCGGGCGGGCACAAAGCCTTCAGCCTTATGTCCAATGTTGACGTGTATACCCTCGGAGTCAATCCTCATAACGACGCCTTCGACTACCTCACCCCGCCGTAATGGCTTGAGG
>JAQBWG010000172.1 GCA_027625225.1 Chloroflexota bacterium
TACGAGCCGGGCCTTTTACTTTTGCCGGGTTTCTGACTAGTTTTCGACTTCGAGGATGACTTCAATCTCGACAGGGATGTTGTTGGGCAGTGCACCCATGCCGACGGCGGAGCGGGCATGGCGGCCTTTGTCGCCGAACACTTCAACGAGCAGGTCTGAGCAGCCGTTGGCTACTTTGGGGTGATCCAGGAAGTCGGGCGCGGAGTTGACCATGCTGAGGAGCTTGACGACGCGCTTGACCTTGTCGAGGTCGCCGACGGCATCTTTCATTCGGGAGATGACGTTGAGGCCGACGAGCCGCGCGGCTTCGTAGCCCTGTTCAACGGTAAGGTCTTTGCCAAGCTTCCCCTTCGGGATGACGCCCTTGGCGTCGGCTGCGGGGCCTACGCCGGACAGGTAGACGAGGTTGCCTGTTTTGACGAAGGGGACGTAGTTGGCGACGGGTGACGGGGTCTTGGGCAGGGTGATACCCATCTTTTTAAGCTTATCTTCGATTGCTCCCATGTTGTTTCCTTAAACCTCCCAGTTTGTAAATTTTTTGGCGTTAGGGCGTTAGTCTATAGAATCTCAAGAGTTGGTGCTCGATGGGCAGCACCTGGACGTCTTTGAATCCAGCCTTAGCAGCGTAGTCTCTCAAGGTACTCGCACGCATGACGGTGCCGGTGCCAACAGAGGGCTGGTCGGCCATACCGTTAGGCAAACAGGCGAACATGCTGAACCCGTACATGATACGTTCCACTGGGTCGCCGGGTGCGGTAAAGGTGTCGGCGACACGTTCGTCGGCCACGATAAGGCAGGCTCCGGGGGCCAGAATCTTCCGAATGGCAGTCAGCACCTCGATGGGCTGGGAAAGGTCGTGAACAGCTTCGACGACGATGGCGAGGTCGTACTTGGCTTTAGATGACAGCTCGGCGACGTCTTTGACCTGGAACCTCACTCTTTCCGCTACTCCCCTATCAGCGGCGTTCTGTTTCGCGAACTTGATGCCGGTCGTGTCGAGGTCGTAGCCATGCACGGTGACTTTGGGATAGGCCTTGGCGATGGCAATGCTGGCCCAGCCGACCCCACAGGCGATGTCTGCAATACGAGCGGGCGGGTCGGCTTGAAGGCGGGCGTGGATATCGGGAATGGACGGCAGCTATTCGTTGCCGAGTTGGTGGATAAGCCAGGGGCGGTTGAAGTCGCCCTGGGCTTCGACCACGTCCCGACCGTAGGCCGACCAGGGAACGCCGCCGCCGTTGCGAAATGCGTTCAGGATGTCCGGGAGCATGGTTGCTGCGGCTACCACGAATTTGCCGACAGGGCCGAACGAGAAGGGGTTGTCGGGCTCGATGAGTGCTGCGGCGTGGGCGGTAGGCAAGGTGTAGCGACGCTGTGACTCGGGAAGCTTGGGGTCGTCGACGGTGAGGATTCCGGTGACGGCCTGCTGTTCGAGCCATTCCCTGACGTACCGTTCGTACGTCTTGGTGCGCTTCGCCAGTTCGGTGGTGGTGGCCGGTCCTTTCTGAGCCAGGCTGTGGTAGAACCCCAGCTTGTCGCCGACGTATATGCTCAGGATATCGGCTGTGCCAAGGGTCGCTTCGAATAACCTTCCAACGAACGCTTCGGTTGCCTGTGTATCGTTCGCCGTCACCATATTCAGTTGTTTCCTTTCCTTTTTACAAAAACTACCCGATTTACTTGAACGCCAATATGCTGGCGGGGTTCTTTTCGAGAAGCGCATCCACTTCGGCGTCCTCGAAGCCGCGTTTGCGCATGCGAGGGACGATGTTTTCGATGATGTGATGGTAGCCGTGGCCGCCGTACTTCACGAGGCGGTGCTTGGTGCAGATGTCCTGGGCGGTGAGCACTTTGTCGCCATGGCCCTTATCTATCAGGAGTCGGATATTGTCCATGCGCTGCACGTCGCTGGGCATGTAGGAGCCTGGCAGCGGATAGTGCGAGGATTCGTTGCCGAACAGGTCGTACTCCAGGTAGCAGCCGGTCTTGGCAAGGTCGAGGAGTTTGTTGGTGTCGAAGATGGTACGGTCGAGATGGCCCATGATGACGCGGTCGATGTCCGCACCTGCTTCGGCGAGCACTTCGATGATTTCGAACGGGGCCTTTTCCTCACGTCCGGGATGGATGAGGATGGGCGCCCCGGTGGCCTGCTGTGCCTTGGCAGCGGCACGGAGCACTTTACGCTCGTTTTCGGTGAGCGGCCATGAGCAGCCAAGCTCACCGATGACGCCAGCCTTGACACCGGTGTCACCGACACCTTCGGTGATTTCTTTAATCATCTGAGCAGCAAGGTCGGCGTCGGATCGCTCGGACATGTCCTTGGGGTGGACTTTATCTATGTAAAAACCCGCACCCATTACAACGTTGACACCGGTGGCGCGGGAGATACGAGCAAGGGCCAGAGGATCGCGACCAATGCCGATGGTGGTGGCGTCCACGATGGTGCCGCCTCCGGCCATCATGTAGCGGCGAGCTTCGTTGATAGCGGTGGTCTCGTCGAGCACTTCCATGTTGTCTTTGTTGCTGGTCCAGTTATAGCGAATCCAACCCAAGTTCTCCATGGTGATGGGCTGCATGGCTTTGAACTTCTGGGAAGCCTCACTGGGCATCTCGAACATGACGCTGAAGTCGATGAGCAGGTGCTCATGGGTCATGGTCGGGCCGAGTGCTTCAGGTTTTACCGGGCCGAGCACAGACTGCGCCAGACCAGACATGCCGGACTTGGGGGTTTTTACCACGATGGTCGTCCTCCTCGCAAACGATGGGGACAGGCTAGCAACCACCACCTACGCCGTCAAGGGTTGAAAAATCCGACCTGACACTCTCTCAAGTCGAGCGTTTCAGTATGTGATTTCGCTTATATATGGAGGTTGGTTATGGTGCTTAGCAACGGTTGCCCAAGATGCGGAGGTCCACTTCAACGGGACTGGATAGATAAACACGACCACTTGTGTGTGTACTGCGGCTATGTGCAGTATCCACGTATCACCGCGATACGGATGCCGAGGCCGTCGCGCCAATGCACTGAATGCGACGGGCCTGCGGTTGCCCGTAGTCTTTGCGACAAGCATTACACGCGGTTCAAACGGCATGGCGACCCGACACGCGTCCTCAGAAGAGGCCGTGCCGCTGGAGAGTAATCGCGCGACCAAGCGACCAAAAAGTAGGATGAATGGGCTATGTGGTGCCCTACAATTGAATCGTGAATTTTACCGTGGACAAGCACTTTGTTGGGTAGAGGAGGGTCTTCGGAACAGACCCCGGGGACCCGACGTGCCATCACCGAGCTATACGAGACGCAGTACGAGCGTGTGGCCCGGTATGTTTTCACACGCATCGGCAATATGCACGAAGCTGAAGACCTCGCCAGTGAGGTCTTCGTTCGCGCTTTACGCTCTTCCCACAAATACGTGGATACGGGCGCGCCGCTGGAAGCGTGGATATTCAAAATCGCCCACAACATCGTGGTTGACCATTTCCGAAAGAAGTCCCGAAGAGGCGAAACGGTCGAGCTCGATGCGGCGGGTGAGCGACGAGAGGAGCTTCAACAGTTACACAAGGCGATGGAGTCGGTCACGGACGCGCAACGCCAGGTGCTGGCTCTGCGGTTCGGTGCCGAGATGACGTCGGAAGAGGCGGCAGAGGTGATGGGGAAAAAGCCGGGCGCGGTTCGCGAGATGCAGAGCGCGGCGATAAAGAAGCTGCGCGAAGTGATGAGAGACGGCTAGGGATATGGCACGAGATTTCGACAAGATACTAGACGAGTGCATAGACCGCATTGTCCTTGAGGGCGAGTCGGTTCAGCATTGTCTTGACTTGTATCCGGAGCTGCGGTCGGAACTGCAGCCAGCGCTGGAACGCGTGGTGCAGTCGCTGTCGGCTTTCCAGACGGCCCAGGTATCGCCGGATGCCAAAGACCTGGGGCGCCAACGAGTCCACGAGGCGTTCCGTGAACTTGAACAGGCTCCGCCAACCCAGTCGTCGTGGCTGGATGTGCTGTTCGGCAGCAAACTGAAGGTTGCCGGTGCGGCGCTGG
Organism: Chloroflexota bacterium; assembly: GCA_027625225.1. GTDB lineage: Bacteria > Chloroflexota > Dehalococcoidia > Lucifugimonadales > VGZR01 > VGZR01. The sequence goes on from JAQBWG010000172.1 coordinate 4,037, forward strand.
TGCTGGTGCTGGCGGTGGTGTTCGGCGGAGGCAGCGGCATCATTAACGCGTCCAACAACGCGGTGCCGGGCGACACGCTGTACACGGTAAAGCGTACGGCCGAAAGCCTGC
>JAQBWG010000173.1 GCA_027625225.1 Chloroflexota bacterium
ATCCTCTTGACATGAATTCTAAGCCGTGATAAAAGAAGGAGCGTTCGTTTTATAAAGTGAATAGTCATTCTCTGTTATGAGATGTCCGGCCGGAGGTGATGATGGCTCCAAAAGTAACTGAAGCGCATGTTGAAGCACGTAAGAACCAGATAATGCAGGCCGCCGCCGCATGTTTTTCCCGGAAGGGGTTCCATCAGACAACCATGCAGGACATCTGCGAGGCGGCGGAACTCAGCCCCGGGGCGGTGTACAGGTACTTCGACAGCAAAGAAGCCATTATCGCCGCTGTGTGCGGGGATAATCAGCAGCAGACGTTCCAGCTCATTGATTCGGCATCGCAAGAGGGCGGGACCCAAGCCGTGTTTACCCAACTTGCGGACGCTTTTCTCTTCGCACTCGACCAGCCGGAAGCGGCCGCCCAGTTGCGGGTCAACGTTGAGTTGTGGGCGGAAGGACTTCGTAGCGATGAAGTGCGCGAATTGATGCGGGAGGCGGATCAGGGAGTGCGGGAACGATTCGCAGGGCTTGTCGCTCGTGCTCAGGAGCGGGGTGAAATCAATCCCGAGCTTGACCCCGACGCCGTCGGACGAACCATGATAGCGATATATACCGGACTCGTGCTGCAGAAAGCGCGCGAACCGGAAATGGACGTCGGGCCCTACGTCCAGGCAGTGCTGGCCTTATACGGAGGCGGGTTCTGGCAAGAGATGGGCCGCAATTTGACAAAGAGGTAACTTCAGAAGGAGGGCTGAGGATGTCCATGAAACTGAATACGGAGTCAATCGCCCGCGCGAGCGCGGAACACAAGTGGATAACTATTGGGGTTTGGGTCGTCATCCTAGTGGTAGCAGTCTTGCTAGTCGGGACGCTCTTGGGAGGCGCACTTACAACAGAAGCCAACTTTACAAGCAACCCAGAGTCGAAACGTGGCCTCGAATTGCTAGAGGCAAATGGCCTAGGCAGTTTGGAAGATAACGCAGCTCCGGAAATCATCATCGTCCAGTCGAGTCGCTATACAGTGGACGATCCTGAATTCGCAGCGTTCGTCGGGTAGCTTTACTCTGACATAACGGCCCTGGGTGCGGGCAAGATTGAAGGCCAGGGCCATTACTACATCACCGGTATCGAACAATTCGTGTCGCAAGATAGAGATACGACGCTAGTCTCCTTTAAGCCCCTTGGTGATGACGTTGGCGAGCGGGCCGAGCACTTCGAAGAAGCGCTACCCGTCATACGCACGGCCGATGAGAATCCAGACTTCAGCCTCATAGTCACCGGCGAACTCAACTTTAACCGGGAGTTTCAGGAAATCGCCGAGCGCGATCTTGGCGTAGAGTTCAAGATTGGGATTCCAGCAGCTATCGTCATCCTCGTCCTTGTATTCGGTGCTCTCGTAGTTGCCACAGTGCCGGTCATTTTGGCCTTGGCTTCCATCCTTATCGCGTTGGGGGTCACCGCGCTCTTGGGCCAGGCATGGCAATTCTCATTCTTCGTCACCAACATGATCGCCATGATGGGTCTTGCGGTCGGTGTGGACTACTCCCTCTTCGTAGTCTCTCGCTACAAAGAAGAGCGCGAACGTGGGAAACCGACTATTGATGCCATATCAATCGCCGGAGGGACCGCGAGTAGGGCAGTCCTCTTCAGCGGTATCACGGTTGTAGTTGCGCTGCTGGGCATGTTTATCGTGCCCCTCACCATCTTCCGAAGTCTGGGCGCCGGCGCCATCATCGTGGTCTTGGTAAGTGTGCTGGCGTCGCTCACCCTCCTTCCTGCGGTTCTGAGCGTTCTTGGCGACAAAGTCAACGCCTTGCAATTGCCATTCGTTGGCCGAAAGGCGACGGACAAACAGGAAAACAAGGGATTTTGGGATTGGCTGACTCGCACTGTTATGGGTCAGCCTGTGCTCAGCCTCGTCATCGTCGTCGGGCTGCTGGTGGCCGCGACCATTCCCGCCTTCAGCTTGGAGACAGGGCAGAACGGCGTCGGAACGTTCCCTGACAGCCTCGAGTCCAAGCAAGGCTTCGAGATTCTTAATTCAGACTTCTCCTATGGCCTTGCCAGGAGCCCTGCCGTCGTTGTCATCAACGACGGTCCGACAGCTCCCAGTGTTGCAGACGGCATAAGCAAACTACAGGGCCTGTTGGACTCGGATGAACTGTTCACATTCCAGGGCCAGCGAGTGAGCGAAGCCGGAAATATCGTAGAACTTCAGGTGCTGGTCAACGGCGACCCGGACTCCGAAGAAGCCGTCGCGGCAGTGCGTAGGCTGCGCGAAGAGTACGTCCCAACCGCATTTGCAGGCACTGGCGTCGAAGTGCTGGTGTCCGGTCTTGTGGCGTTCAACATTGACTACTTCGATACGACCACGAACTTTGCTCCCATCGTGTTTGTGCTCGTTCTGGGACTGAGCTTCCTGTTACTTACAGTAGTATTCCGGTCGCTCGTGGTACCCATCAAAGCCATCCTGATGAACCTCTTGTCCGTCGGCGCTACATACGGCCTCATCGTATTGGTATTCCAAAAAGGCTTCCTGGTCGGTCTCTTTGGCTTCACCCAAGTAGATGTCATTGACGCATGGATACCTCTATTCCTGTTTTCCGTGCTGTTCGGGCTGTCTATGGACTACCACGTCTTCTTGCTCAGTCGCATTCGGGAGAACTTCGACAAAACAAAGGACAACACCGATTCAGTGGCGAAAGGCCTGCGATCCACGGCCCGGCTTATCACCGGAGCGGCGCTCATCATGGTCGCTGTGTTCTCGGGATTCGCGGCAGGCGAGCTGGTCATGTTCCAGCAATTCGGCTTCGGCCTCGCGGTCGCCGTATTGCTCGACGCCACTATTATCCGGTCCATACTGGTTCCCGCCTCGATGAAGCTGTTGGGCAACGCCAACTGGTACTTGCCCAAGTTCCTTGGCTGGTTACCGGAGCTACGGGTAGAAGCAGCCGAGGCCCCCGCCATGCCAGCCGTCGAGTCCGACGACTAGGTGTTGACAGGACTCAGGCTTATTGTTAGTATCCACTAACTTAACAGTTATTCGAGGAGGACGAAATGAAAGCGACTGACATCCTACGCCAGCAGGTGCAGATGGCCCATGAGTGGCTTGAGAGCACCTTCGAAGGGGTCAACCATGAGCAGGCTCATTGGAAGCCCCAGGGACAGGCGAACCCCATCGCGGCATGCTATGCCCATGTGATTACCGGCGAAGATGCCATCATCAACATGATGCTCAAGGGCGGCCCGCCTATGATGGCTACATCGTGGGCCGGCAAGACCGGCTTGAGCGAGCTTCCCCCGGAGGGAGATCAGTGGCACGATTGGGCGCACAAAGTGAAGATGGAGAAACCTGCTTTCCAGAAATACGCCAAGGCGGTCTACGCTAACACCGAAGCGTACATCGCAAGTCTTTCGGACAAAGACCTCGACAGGAAAGTGCAGAGCCCGGTTGGAGAGATGACGGTTCTCCAGATGCTCACCGTTACCGCCCACCACGCCCGCGATTTCTCCGGAGAGATTTCCGTACTTAAAGGCATTCAGGGTTCCAAGGGCTACCCTGCCTAAACCAGTCTAATAACGTACACATACACAAAAAGAGCCCCGATTTATCGGGGCTCTTTTTGTGTATGTTAGCTTTCTCGTGGAGGCTACGAAGCCTTCGCTTTCTTCATAACCTCGACCAGTTCAGCCACCGAGTCGGCAGACTTTTTCAGTGCCGCCGACTCTTCTGGCGTAAGGTCAAACTTGATGATTTGCTCGACGCCGTTTGCACCAAGTTTTACCGGCACCCCCACAAACAGTCCGTTGATCCCGTACTCGCCTTCGAGGTACGCAGTGCAGGGGAGTATCTGCTTCTTGTCCAGCAAAATAGACTCGACCATTTGCACCACCGAGGCCGAGGGTGCATAGAACGCGCTGCCAGTCTTGAGCAGGTTCACAATCTCTGCGCCGCCATTCTGCGTGCGCTTTACGATTTCATCCAGTCGTGCCTTGGGGATGAGCTTTGAAATGGGCATACCCCCCACTATCGTCGAGCCCACAACCGGCACCATTGTGTCGCCGTGACCGCCCAACACCCAGGCCGCGATATCCTCCACGGAAACGTTCAACTCGGCCGCCAGGAACGTCCGGACGCGGGCCGTG
>JAQBWG010000174.1 GCA_027625225.1 Chloroflexota bacterium
GAGGTTGCGGTCGAAGCGCGGGAAGTTGCTGCTGGAGATTTCCACACGGATGCGGTGGCTTTTTTGGAACACGTTGCTGGTGGGCCAGAGGTCGATGGTGAACTCGTAGACCTCGCCCGGCTTGAGCAGCACTTGCCTGGACGTGGACTCGCGGTAGCGGCCGCGGATGATGCCGTCGCAGAGGTTGCGGGCGTAGCCGTCGGGGTGGACGTCCACCAGCTTGGCGGTGAAGTCGGTGTCTTTGCCGTCGGTGGAGGCGTGCAACTTCACGATGACAGGGCCTGTTACCTCGATGTCCTGTTTCAAGGGCTCGGAGGTGTACACGAGTACGTCCTGACGATGCTCGACAGAGCGCTGGTCGTAAGCTCCCCAGGGGACGATTTCGGGGTTGCAGCAGTTGCATCCGCCCTGGGTTGGGACGGGGAACTGGGGGTTGTAGGTGAACTTGTCGGGTTTTTCCTCGACGGGTTTTTGGGTCGAAAGCTCGCCGTCCCCCTGCAGCGAGTTGGCTTTACCAGCACTGTGGAAGTAGTAGGACGTGAACTTGGTGCGGGCGAGCGGCCATTCGTGTTCGTCCCGCCACTCGTTGGTACCCATGATGAAGATACTGAGCGGGGCTTCTTTCTCGATCCCGTTTTTCTTGCCCTTGAGCCAGTGGTCGAACCAGCGAAGCTCGACTGATTGAAAGTCGACCATTGATGCCTTACCGAAGTCTACTTCTCCGGCGAAGGACATGGGTGTGGCGCAGGCGGTGTGCACCCAGGGGCCGATGAGCAGTTTCTGGTTATCCCTTGCGGTTTTGCCAGCGCCTTTGTTTTTGATGCCGTTGAAGGAATCGAAGAACCCGGCGGCGTAGAGGTCGTACCAGCCGCCTATCTGGAATGCAGGGACTTTTATTTTGTCGAACTTTTCCTCGATGGACTGGGCCTTCCAGTAGTCGTCATAGTCCGGGTGGTCTATCCAGTCAGAGAACTGGGGAACGGCCTTGCCTGCTGCCGCGGGCAAATCTTTCAACGGTAGCGTTGCAAAGAGTTGCTCCCAGTTGTACTGGTCAACACGCTGCATGGTACGGCTGCTGGTGCGGAACGACCAGGTGGCGTTCACGCCCAGGCCGAACGCGCCGCCCTGATAGTGGGGCGATTCGTGAAGCTGGGGGCCCATGACGCGGGGCACGATGGTTTTGAGATATTTGCTTTGCATGGTCGCGGCCTGCCACTGGACGTATCCAAGGTAAGACGGGCCGGCCATGCCGACGTTGCCGTCGCACCACTGCTGTTCGCCAATCCACTCGATGGTGTCGAAGCCATCGTTGAATTCGCTCGTCCAGGGGTAGAAGTCGCCCTCGGAGTCGTAGCGGCCGCGTACGTCCTGAGCTATGGCTATGTAGCCGTGCTGGGCGTAGAAAATGCAGTTTTCGACAACCCAGTCCAGCAGGTTGTCATAGGGCGTTCGGTAAAGTATGACAGGGAAGGGGCCGGCTTGGCCCTTGGGTGAGTACATGTCTCCGGAAAGGCGGGTGCCGTCGCGCATGGGTATTTTGATGTCGTAGTGGACATCCACACCAGCAGGGCGATAGACGGTTGTCGTCATGGTTTCTCCTGACAATGGTGATAAGTGGGCGCGATTATATCAGCAAGAAATATTAATGAAAGCCACTTCAGATTAGACAGAAGTGGGGGGTGCCGAAGTAGTATATGGGGCGTACTTTATTGGAGGAATAGCATGAAACTAGACCGATACGGATACTATCTTTTTCTGGGTTATGGAGACTATCACCGCCCGGATAAGGCAGGGCCGGACTGGACGAGTGCATGGAATTTAAAGGAGTGGGAACGACGGCTGGACAGACTCCAGAAGTTGGGTACCAACATCCTGTACGTGTTCATGATGGGCAAGGAACTCCCTTTCCCGAGCCAGGCGTTCCCGGAAATCGTGGAAAAGGGTCATACGAACGTAGAGAACGAGTTCTTCCAGCAGGTTCTGGACAGCGCCAACAAACGCGGCATCGAGGTCATCGCCGTGTTCGCCACGACGGGCCATGCGGGTGAACTGGTGAAGCACCGACCGCATCTGGAAATCAAGCCACGTCCCGAAGGCTCGGAGGCATCCACGGCACATCTCCGGGCGTTCCCGAAGGCTGAAGCGGAGCGGGCTATTCATCACCGTGCGGGAACGGCGCAGGTCGGGTCGGGCATCCTTTGTCACCATCAGAAGGAGGCGCAGAAGTACCCGCTGACGGTCATCACCGAGTGCCTGACGCGGTATAAGGGCTTTTCGGGGGTTGTGCTACATCCGCCGGAGTTCGTAAGTGCGTGCTTCTGTAAAGACTGCCAGGCCATGTACAAAAAAGCCACGGGTAACGACCTGATGCAGGCGTCGGACGACGAGGCTCGGAGGTTTTTCATGGACTCGAATCTGGAGTTCCAGAAGAATGTGCTGGAGCCGAAGGTGGACGAACTGCTGCCGGGCGGTAAGTCGTTCATGTTCACGATTCCCTGGATGTTCGAGGGGCATTTCGAGGAGTTCGAGCGCTGGATAGACAAGGACACGATTATCGTGGACTGGGACTACGATGTGGCGGAAGAGCGGATGGCGGAATTGCAGGGCCGCCTGAAGCGGTACGGCAAGTACGGCCACGAGGTGTGGTTTATGCCAAGCAGCGGATTCGCGTACGGCCCCGACTATACCGAGCAAGAAGCGGCAGTCCGTAAGCAGGTGAGCCTGGCTGAAGAGACGGGTGTGAATGGCGTGGTCTATTTCATGGGGCCGGTATGGACCCGACACCTTGAGCCGAGCAGCTATTTTCTTCACGGGGCCGGATAGCTTCTTCAGATAGTTCGGTGCGTTCATTGACAGGCTTGGCGAAGCCATAAATAATGGATTGCAGTATTCGGCGAGGAGTGGAAGTTTTTCCTATGGCGATTGTGCACGAGGGCCTGTTGAAGGAGATGGATTTCATCTCCAAAGACTTTGAGAAGAAGCATATCCAGGGGCTGTACGCCAGTGGAGATATGCTGATGCAGAGCATCTCGTACGCGCTTATTCAGGGCGACCAGGATAGCGTCGGCAAGATGGTCAAAGAGTCGCTGGATAAGGGATATACGGCCAACGATATTCTGGATGACGGACTGGTCGCGGGCATGGCTATCATCGGCATCAAGTTCCGCGACAACATTATCTTCGTTCCCGAAGTGCTGATAGCGGCACGCGCGATGAAGGCGGGCATGGTTCACCTCGAACCCATCCTGTCAGCATCCGATACACCACCCATGGGCACGATTGTCATGGGTACGGTGAAGGGTGACCTGCACGACATTGGCAAAAACCTGTGCATCATGATGCTGCGCGGCGCAGGGTTTATCGTGCACGACCTTGGTGTGGACACGAAGCCTGAGGAGTTCATCGAGGCGTTCGAGGAACATAAGGCACAAATCATCGGGATGTCCGCACTTTTGACCACTACTATGCCTTACATGGGCAGGACAATCCAGGCGTTCGACGACGCGGGACTTCGTGACAAGGTGAAACTTATCGTAGGCGGAGCGCCGGTTACCCAGGAGTTCGCGGAGGATATGGGTGCGGACGGGTACGGCAAGGACGCCATTCAATGTGTGGACCTAGCGAAGAAATTGCTCGGTATCGGGGATTCCGAGGCTGAGCCGGTGGAATCCCGGTAGAGAACGATTGCGATTTCTGCAAAATTGGCCATGGCTGCTGGAGATCGTCTATAAGACGACCCTGGTTTCCCTTCGACCTTTCCGTCCATGGCTCAAATCCGGTGGCCTGACCGAACGCTTTTTCGTCCGCGTCGAGCGCTTGAGCAAAGGCCTCATCTTCGACTGCCGGATGTGCGGACAGTGCGTCCTTCACAACACAGGTATGACCTGCCCGATGACCTGTCCGAAAAATCTACGCAACGGCCCGTGCGGCGGTGTGCGTACGGACGGCAACTGCGAAGTCATTTCCGATATGCCGTGCGTGTGGGCGCAGGCGTGGGAACGTTCAAAGCGAATGCCGACATACGGGCAAGCTATTCTCCAAATCCAGCCGCCACTGAACCGGAGCCTGGAGAAGTCGTCGGCGTGGATAAACGAACTCAACGGCGTGGCGCAAAAGGTG